>CAYSBO010000001.1:0-11521 GCA_964429285.1 uncultured Dehalococcoidales bacterium
GCTACAAAGTCAGCCAGATTTCCCGGGTTTGGCAGGTTAAGGACAGCAATACTTAACTCGCTAGACAAATTGGGTGCCAGTTCAACAATCTTCTGGAAAAGACCGGTCAGGTTCCTGATAAGAGCCTCAAGCTCGGCAGTTTTCTCTATCTTGTCTTCTACTTCCTCAACCCTGGCCTTCAAGTAGGGTTCAACCTGGGTAATCTCCTTGAGTTTGATCCTGGAAAGGCCCTGGAAAAACACTTGAACCGAACCATCGGGCAGCTTGAACATTCGAGCAATAAGAGTAGCAGTACCTATAGAATAGAGGTCAGTATCTTCCTTGGCATCCGGCCGCCGGGCAAAGAAGCCGACCAGCTTGTCACCGGCAGCAGCTTCGTCTATGAGCTTGAGTACCTTTTCCTCTGCTGTGCCCAGGGGCACAACAAGAGAAGGATACACGACAGTCTCGCCCTGAGAAAGAACAGGTAATTCTTCGGGGATATGGACCTCTCCCGCCTTCGTTCCCTTCTCTTCCTCCCCTTTAGCAACGACCATTACTGGTTTCTCCAATCAGTCTCCTTGTATATCTACGCGACGTGGTTTCTGTTTACCTGCCTTGGGCAACACAACCTCTAAGATGCCAGCTCCGTACCAGGCTTTGGTTTCTTCCACATTGACATGCGCAGGCAGGAGGATAGCTCGTTCAAACACCCCCCACATAATCTCCACTCGTGAGTAAGTTCGCTTGATGCCTTGCTTGATATCTTTTCTTTCGCCTCTGATAGTAAGGACACCATTATGAACAGTCACCTCGATCTCATCTTCTTTAACTCCAGCTAATTCCACCAGGACCACCACCTCGCTATCAGTTTCATAAACATCAATTGCCGGCTGCCAGGTTCTGGGAGCAAAACGTACCGTGGGCGGTTTACGACTCACCACTTCATCCATTAGCCGCCCCATCTCTTCCTGTATATTGACCATTGTTTCAGACCAGTCTCTACGCAACTCGATCATCTTCTGCCTCCTTCTTTTTGCCAGCAAAGCTGGGTGGCAAGCCTCTGTTTGTACCTGCTCAAGAAATTCAGCCCTGTGTCTGCATTCATAGTAATGATACACCAAAGCTCAATGCTATTTGAACTTCGGGGATACGCTGGATGGCAGAACTCACCCCACAAAGGTCAAAATACCCCGGCGAACCATGTTTACCGCGATAGCTGCCAGAAGTAACATGACTATTTTTGACATAGCACTGACCCCGGCGTCGCCCAAAAATCCTACGATTCGGTGGGCATGCCTGAACAGAGCCCACTGTATTGTGAGATTGAGAATGAAGGAAAGCACGACAACGGCCACGAGATATTGCTCCACAAGCAGGAGCAAGGTAGTAAGCACCGCCGGCCCAACCACCAGGGGGGTGCCTATGGGCACAACGCCCACCATCCCGAAGGTTGATGAATCCTGAGTTTCTATGGTCTTACCGGTGACCAGGTCCTTGATGGCGAAAACCAGCAAAATAACCCCGCCCGCCACCAGAAAATCAGCCACTTCGATGCCCAGAAGCAAGAAAATAGCTCTCCCTATAGCGACGAATCCAAGCCCTACCCCAAGCGCGGTAAGCGTTGCCAGATTTGTCACACGCCTACTATGTTTTGGGGCTATCCCGTGCGTCAAAGCAAGAAAGATAGGCAAGTTCCCTATGGCATCCATGGCTACAGCAAGGGGGACGAAAGTCAGTCCGAACTCTCTAAAGAAATCCCCTACGCTTTCCACTTAGAATTCTCCCTACTAATCCGGCCGAGTGAAGAATCTCAAGGACCTACAGCAGGATCTTTCCTAATCGAGATCTGTCGGTAATCAAACGCAAGGGAGGGTGCCAGCGACTTCTGCTCACAGGATTTCATCCTGCCGGAACACCCAGGTCACCGAAACCACACTATCATCCTCGGCCAAGCCCATTAGCCTGGCTCCCCGGCCACCCCTACCCTGAACTGAGATCTGTGCCACAGGGATATTCACTACATTGCCCCTGGCCGATAACATCACTAAGGAGCCCTGCGCAGAAACAAGCCGGGACGCAATCAGGTTACCCGTGATCGGACTGACTCTGTAAGCACGCACCCCCCTGCCTCCCCTATGATGAACAGGGTAGTTCTTTACTGGAGTCAGCTTGCCAAAACCTTTCTCGGTTACGGTAAGCACATAGGCATCGGGAAAGACAATGCCCATACCAACAACACGATCATCAACAAGCCGGATGCCCCGAACACCACCACTGCTCCGAGACGCGGTCCTCAGGTTTTCTACTTTGAACCTGATAGCCTGCCCATTCCGACTCACCAGAACGACCTCGTCCTCACCCCCAACCACGCTAACTGAGATTAGCTCATCCCCGTCTCTGAGTCCCATAGCGATGATGCCGTTTCTCCTTATGGAGGCAAACGCACTTAGAGTGGTCTTCTTTATTGTGCCGCTCCTGGTGGCCATCAGTAGAAACCTGTCCGAAGGAAAGTCAGCCAGGGCCAATACCGCAGTTACTTCGTCTTCCAGGTCAATGGGCAACAGATTGACCAGGGCTATCCCCTTAGCTGTGCGGGAGGAGTCCTCGGGAATCTCATAGCACTTAAGACAATAAACCCTGCCAGTCCTGGTAAAGAAAAGCAGACTATCATGAGTGTCGGCTACCAGGATATGATGCACTGTATCGCGATCGCGGACCACCATTCCGATGACACCCTTTCCGCCGCGGCGCTGCAAGCGATAAGTGATGGCAGGAATCCTCTTGATGAACCCCCTGCTGGTCAGGGTTACCACCATTGCCTCGTGGGGCACAAGATCTTCGGTGCGAAATTCCTCGATTTCTTCTCTTTCTATTACGGTTCGCCGCGGATCACCATACTTGGACTTGAGCTCCTGAGCATCCTGAGCAACCAGTGATAACACTTTCCGAGGATTAGCCAGCAAATCCTCAAGGTAGGAAATATTCTTTATCACAGAGGCATATTCCTCAGTTATCTTATCCTGCTCTAGCTTAGCGAACCTGCGAAGCGGCATGTCGAGGATGGCTTGCGCCTGAATCTGCGACAGGCCAAAAGCCGCCATCAGATCGGCACGGGCGGACTCTACGGTCTGAGACTGCCGAATAATCTTGATCACTTGTTCCAGGTTGTTCAGGGCAATTCTGAACCCCTCGAGGACGTGAGCCCTATCCTTTGCCTTATCGAGTTCAAACTGAGACCTCCTGGTAATAACCTGAAAACGAAAGTCGATGTAGGAAGTCAGGGCCTCTTTAAGTCCAATTACTTCAGGTTGTCCACTAACCAGAGCGACCATATTGATGAAGAAGGCGGATTGCATGGCGGTGAACTTGTACAGGTTGTTAAGCACCTGTCGGGTTTGCGCTTCTTTCTTTAGTTCGATAACGATACGCATGCCTTCCCTGTCTGACTCGTCACGCACCTCAGCTATCCCTGAAATCCGCTTCACTTTGACCAGTTCAGCTATCCTCTCTACCAAGGCCGCCTTGTTGACCTGGTAGGGAAGTTCGGTAACCACGATTTGTCTCTTCCCCCCTTTGCTACTCACCTCATCGGCTCTGGCACGGAGCACAATCTTTCCTTGACCCGTAGTGTAAGCACTGTCTATGCCCTCTCTACCCCAGATGATACCGGCGGTGGGAAAATCGGGCCCTGTGACCAGTTCCATCAGTTCTTCCACGGTGGCCTGTGGATTATCCACCAGATAGGTAATGGCATCGCATATCTCGCCCAGATTATGAGGAGGGATATTGGTGGTCATCCCCACAGCGATGCCTGAGGAACCACCGACCAGTAAGTTAGGCACTCTGGCAGGCAGGACAGAGGGTTCCTGGAGGGAGCCATCGAAATTGGGGACGAAGTCGACGGTATTCTTTTCGATGTCGACTAACATCTCCTCAGCGATTTCGGAAAGACGAGCCTCGGTATACCTCATGGCCGCCGGCGGATCATTATCAATGCTCCCAAAATTCCCCTGGCCGTCAACCAGAGGATACCTCAGAGAGAAATCCTGAGCCATGCGCACCATTGCTTCATACACCGGGGCATCTCCGTGAGGATGGTACTTCCCCAGGACTTCACCAACGATACGCGCGCTCTTCTTGTACGCACTATTGTGCCGCAACCCCAAACCGTCCATGGCGTACAGGACCCGCCGCTGAACTGGCTTCAACCCATCACGTGCATCTGGCAAGGCCCGGGAGATGATGACGCTCATGGCGTAGTCGAGGTAGGAGCTTTTCATCTCCTCTTCGATGTCGATAGGCTTCGTTATCGCCGCTTCTGCCAAATCTCAGATTCCTCTCTCACTGTCTTCACCAACAACGGTGAAACCTTCGGGCAGGGATTCCTCTTCACGGCCAGAATCTTCTTCCTCAAAATCTCCAAGCTCCAGCAACCCCTCGCTTTCGTCAGCAATGCCTCCCCGTCTGAGGAGGCTTTCTTTGATACGTGTCCGTAAGTGTTCTTCGGCCTTGACAGGAAACGAAGGGCGTCCCACCTGGCTGGGATGTTGGTACGTCTCCTTGATTACTACCTGCACTTTGTCTTCTTCGGCATTGAGAATCGCCGCATCGTACCTATTGCCACCGTTCATCAGTTGCACCAGGCGCACTCCTTGTCTCGCCTCCACCCCTCCCAAATAGTCTCCATCTTCACTCCTCACAATCAGCTTCTGCCCTTTCACTTCCAGGTGCACCTGGTCGCCAAACGCCATTTTGGCCAGGACGTCACTCGAAGCCACATTGTGAAGGCTGACCACCGCGGCTTTGCCCATCTCGGTTACAAAAAGGTCCAGATCAGCTCTGCGGGCCTGACCTTTTGAGGTTAAAGCTTTCTGAGACCTGTTGCTCAACGCCACCATAGACTCCGATATACTGGTTAGGCGAGCAAGATTTTTCTTGGCGATGGCATTATCGGGAACCAGTTCCAGGGCCTTGAGATAGGCTTCCTTGGCCCCGTCAAAATCTTCTAGCTCCGTTAAGGCCCGGCCAAGACGATTGTAAGTTTCGGCGTCAGCAGGAAACTGTTCAATTATGTTCCTGTTTATGGCCTCCGCCTCCTCCCATCTACCCTGCAGAGCCAGGTCTATCGCTTGCTTGCTTAGCTCCTGTCTTAAACGAGCTTTCTCTTCGCCCTGCTGTTGGTGGGCTCCCATGTACATTTCCATACTGTAACCTTAGGATGTAGTGCCCGGATTGTCAAGTTCCTTGCTCCAGCACGAAAGCTTGATGCAGGGCCTGGACAGCATCCTTAACCCTGGCCTCCGAGATAATACAGGTTATCCTTATCTCGGAAGTGGTAATTAACTGGATGTTGATGCCCCGTTCATGAAGGGTACGAAACATTCTGGCAGCATAACCCGGTGTGTTTTGCATTCCGGTACCTATGATGCTCACCTTAGCCAGCGTAGAATCGGCAACACACTGTTTGCCACCCACACTCTTTACCACAGGCTCTGCAATGGACATGGCTTTGATCAGATCACTGCGAGCCACCGTGAAGGTAAGATCGGTAATATTGTTAATGCTGGCATTCTGGACGATGGTATCTATACTGATGTTTGCTCGAGCCAAAGGCTCGAAAATTGCCGCCGCAATGCCGGGGTGGTCGGGAACGCTGACCACAGTAACCTTGGAGACGTTGGTATCATGAGCAATGCCTGTCACCTTGTTTTTCACTTCCATAGAGGCCTCCTTACATATCCTGGTCCCCTGACTTTCATTAAAGCTAGAAGCCACCAGTATGGGCACGTCATACAACTGTCCCAGTTCCACCGCTCTGCTATGAATCACCCTGGCTCCATAGCTCGACAGCTCCAACATCTCCTCGTAGCCAATTTCCTGCAGTTTCCGAGCTGTGGGGACCAGATTTGGGTCAGCAGTATAGATACCTTCAACATCAGTATATATCTGGCACTCCACGGCATTCAAACTGGCAGCCAGGGCAACCGCCGTGGTATCGGAACCACCGCGACCCAGGGTGGTAACATCCATTTCCGGAGTCACCCCCTGAAAACCAGCCACAATGACGATGTTACCTTTTTCCAGCTCATTCACCACTCGTTTGGCGTCGACACGCAGAATCCGGGCCCGACTGTAACCAGAATCAGTCTGGATACCTGCTTGAGCGCCAGTGAGACTGACCGCCTTGTAATCCAAACCCTCCAGAGCCAGGGCTAGAAGGGTACTGGACACAACTTCCCCGGTAGATAGAAGCACATCCAGTTCCCGCTCACCGGGCAATTCATTAACCCGATAAGCCAATCCGAGCAACTCATCGGTAGTGTTTCCCATGGCCGAAACAACCACCACAACCTGGTTCCCCTCATCCTTCGCTCTGGCCACGCGCCGGGCTACATTCTTGATTTTCGCGGCATCAGCCACCGAGGTACCACCATACTTGTGAACTATCAGTGCCATCTGTTCTCCCTAGGCAGTCAGCTTGCCCATGATATCGCATCCTTCCTGGACAATAACCCCGGTACCTTTGGCCTCTGCTTCCGTAAACCTCTTTGCTCCACTGGCAGTGAATCCTGGCCCCCAGAGCAAGAATGGTACCGGCTCAGCAACATGTGTTTGAATCTTAACCGGCGTGGAATGGTCAGGCAGAACCAGCACCCGCAGAGCCTCCTTATCCCAGGTACGGAGTCTACCCAGAATCTCTCTATCTACTCTTTGGATAACCTCCACTTTTTCCTCAGCCAGGCCAGCATGGGCCGCCTCATCCGTTCCTTCCACATGAATCACCACCATATCATGTCGCCCGAGCGCTTCCAGGGCGCCTAGACCCTGAGCAGCGTAATCGTTGTCCAGATCGCCAGTCACACCGGGGATATCCAGCACCCGCATGCCTATCATACGGGCTAAACCCCGCATAATATCCACTCCCGACGACACAGCAGCATCAAGCCCATAGACTTCTTTGAAGGCTGGCATATCAGGTATTTTGCCGCTGCCCCAGAAAAGCCAGACCATGGAAGCGGGAACGTCGCCGCGTGCTCGTCGCTCCAAATTCACGGGATGGTCGCGGAACACAGACTCAGACTGTGCCATAAGGTCTCGCAACAGGTCGCTCCCTGGTCCTTTGGGAAGAAATCCATCAATCGGTTTGTCGGGGATATCATGCGGTGGAGTACAATCAGCCAGGAGAGCGTCTTCTCTCCCTTTGATCTTACATATATGTCGGTAGCTCACGCCTGGATAGAACTGGATTTGATCGCTGCCCAGCCTCTCATTCAGGCTAGAAACAAGAGCCCGTCCCTCATCAGTACTGATATGCCCGCAGCTGTAGCTCCACATCTTCCCTTCGCGAACAGCTACCAGATTGCAGCGAAAAACGGCCTCTCCTTCCTCGATGGGAAGACCCATACCACGAGCCTCAATGGCACTCCGGCCTCGATAATACACCCGGGGGTCATAACCCAACACGGACATACAGGCGCAGGCACTGCTGGGTTCCATCCCCGGCGGCACATTGCGGACCAGGCCTATGGTACCCACCCCCGCCATAGCATCAAGGTTAGGAGTCTGGGCCAGTTCCAGGCAAGTTTTCTCACCGTGAGCAGCCAACGGCCAGCCTGATGCTCCGTCAATGATCAAGATACAATGCTTCATCCTGAGGTCCAATCACCCGATGTCACCGTCACCCCATCCTTGCCGCAATAGTCAAAGCATCATATAATAGCATAACAACCGGGGCGTAGCGCAGTGGGTAGCGCGCAGCGTTCGGGACGCTGAGGTCGGAGGTTCAAGTCCTCTCGCCCCGATTAACCAAGATCCTTGAAGCAGTGTGACACCGCGGAGTCCTGTGACATAGATCAGACAGGCAAGCTGACTCAATACCGCCCTTAAGAGCAACTACTTTCTGCGAAGCGTTTGAGACTGTGTACAGACTTGTTATAGTCAGAGGGCCACTCCGAAATTGCTAGGTCAAAAGATAGACAAGCTACCCTGCCATTACTGGTGAGAAGGGTTTGTTATTTTGAGGCGGGCAGCGTAAAGGTAAAACAGCTGCCTTCTCCAAGTCTACTCTGTACTTCAATACTCCCACTGTGGGCTTCGACTAAGCGCTTGGTGATAGCAAGCCCAAGTCCGCTGCCGCCAGTGACTCTGGTACGAGACTTATCCACTCGATAGAACCGCTCAAATAGATTGGGTAGATCCTGAGGGGAGATACCTTCACCTGTGTCAGCCACACTGACTTCAATACATCTCTCTTTTTGCTTAGCGCTTACGACAATCGTGCCTCCGGCGGGAGTATGCGTCAACGCATTATCGAGAAGATTATGCAAGACCTGTTTGATGCGATTGTAGTCTAGATCTACTGGCAAGAGCTGTGCTTCCAGCTCGATCGATATAGATAATCCTTTTGCGTCGGCCCGAGTTTGGGTCGAAGCTACGACTTCATTGATCAGGGCAGCAATGTCTTCTGGCTGCAGTCTCAGCTTCAACGCGCCCAAATCGGCGAGGCATAGATCCTGAAGGTCATCGGCTAAATGCGATAATGCTTCAGTTTCCCTGTTGATGAGTCGAATCGTGTCTGCGTCTGGCTTCTTAATCCCATCACGGATCGCCGCGAGGTAGCCTTCTATATTGGAGAGGGGGGACCTGATTTCGTGAGAGACATCCGCTACAATATTTCGCCGCAGCTGCTCCGTGCGTTCTAACTCCGCAGCCATAGAGTTGAAAGCATTTGCTAACTCTCCAATCTCATCTTCACTTCTAACCTGCACCCTCTCGGAAAAGTCGCCCTTCTGCAAATTCTGGGCAGCACCTGTGAGAGCCTTGACCGGCGAGAAGATTCGCCGCGACACAAAAAAGGTAATCAAAAACCAAACTGCAATTGCAACTAATCCTCCCAATAGAAGAAATCGGCCTACTAGCCAATAGACAATTCGAAATGATGCCACTCCCAATTCGGGAGGCAACTCAGAGCCAGTGTATAGTATTGCTACAGTGTCTTCTGTTCCTTGTAGTGATATTATTGTACCGGGCAAATCAGTATCATAAACCTGCCCTAATAGGACACCATCAGAATCGGCAATCACAACTCCGCTGGTATCGGTCAGGATTAATCGCTGCTCGTTAAGGATAGCCCACTGCTCTGTCAGAGACTGAATTCCCTCCCATCCTGCATGCTCAGAGTAATACCGTGATAATGCGGATTCAACTCTGTCCATACGTGCCTGTTCAATACGCTCTCCGAACTGATTTATAGCCCGTTTTGTGGCCTGACTAATGAAGAAAAGGGAAGCACCCATAGTAATCAGCGTCACCAGTGTGAAAGCTAGCAGCAGACGGAACTGGAGGCTACGCATCGTCAGTTCCCCTTGAAAGCTTGTAGCCAGCACCGTAAACTGACTTTATGTACTGTGGTTTGTCCGGGTTTGGCTCAAGCTTACGACGCAGATTTGAGACATGCATATAGATAGTATTATCGAACCCTTCAAAATCATAGCCGAATGCTTTTTCAATCAGCTGTTCCCGGCTAAATACTCGCCCCGGTTCTTTAATAAGGACACCAAGCAGCTTGAACTCCGTTTCTGTCAAATGTAGCTGCCTTGCACCAAGAAAGGCTTCATGTCGTAAAAAACTGACAGTCAGATCACCATACTTGATTTCATCAGGGCCACGCTCCCCGGGTAAACGTCTGAGTACTGCTTTGACTCTGGCGGCGAGTTCTCTGGGGTCAAAAGGCTTGGTTACATAGTCATCGGCTCCTAACCCAAGTCCGGTTAGCTTGTCTTGGTCGGTAGTCCTAGCAGTAAGCATGATGATCGGCACATCGGATTCAGCCCTTAGAGTACGACATATCTCAAGCCCGTCAATTCCAGGTAGCATAAGGTCAAGTACAATTAGGTCAAGACGACCCTCCCGGGCCAAGCGAAGGGCCTCATGGCCATCATAAGCAACAAGGACCCGATACCCATCTCGCTGTAGATACGCCTTAACCAGGTCTACTGTTGCTGCATCATCATCAACCACCAGGACTTTCTCACTCGCCATCTTCATGATCCTCGACTAGTGTCATTGCTGGCACAATGTAATAACGTAGTTTCCCAAGAACTACTAGTTGCACAATAGCCAATATTATATTGGCGTCCTGCGATAAGGCAAGAGGGAGGGAGATAGTATCTCCCTCCCTTGCCCCCCATGAGACAGACTACATTTGCGAAAAGACTGTACAGCTATGCCGCCCACGCTTCTTTTACGGCCTGCACAATCGACTGCCTAAGCGCCAGCCGGTTAATAGAGTCGCCGGTCTTCCATTCATATATTCTGACGGCTAAGCGAGCCTTAGGCAGGACACGTGGTTTCGATGTCAACCATTGCATAGCCTTGTCAGCTTTGTCCTGTTCTATCCAGCCTTTGCCCACCCATTTCTGAAGGCGGTTTTGCACATCTTCAGGTTGTGCCCATCTTATGACCTGGCAAACACTCTTTTTGAGGATTTCCTGGTCGATGGCAACACCGGTCTTCTCCTGGTAGATTTCGCAGACTCTACTTAGTACTGCTTGACGTCTAGCCATGTTCCCATCCTCCCCGTTTCCTGTTTGCGCAAGAGCCACTCCGCCAAAGCTGACGAACAACACTATGGCTGCCAGCACCGCACCAATAATAACCTTCTTGCTTCGCCACATCTCTTTATAACCTCCTTTCTATTAAGATTTTATGCAACATGTTAACAGCCAACTTTAAAGAACTTCCAAAGACGCAGGAAAACTCCGTCAAGTTCGAGAAGTGCAGCTAGATTGCGTTTCACGCCCAGCGAGGTACAAGGAACACACCTTCGCCCATGCTCCTATTCGTTATGCAACTTGGCACTTCAAGTGGGCGAGCAGCATACTTGTAGTCAGTCAATCAGATGGTATAATTTGCAGTACTCTTCTTCTAAGATTATGAGGAAGGAAAACATGGTGAAGGCTGGAGTTGTAGGAGCTACTGGCATCGTTGGACAGCAATTTATTGTTGCCTTGAGAGATCATCCTTGGATTCAAATTGCTGCCGTGGCTGCCTCTGAAAGGTCAGCGGGGCGTAGCTACAAGGAAGCCATAACCGATGCTCAGTCTGGAGCGCTGCGCTGGTTCTGCCAGGAGCCTCCGGTGGAGGAAGTCATGGGAATGACCGTCCGGAATGCTACCGAAATGGATGTCTCCTCTCTGGATATCGTCTTTTCCGCCGTAGAGTCCGACCAGGCCAGAATTCTGGAACCGAAGTTCGCCAGGGAGAAGGCAGTCATAAGCACGGCCTCAGCCTTCCGCTACGACGAGGATGTGCCCGTTCTAATCCCGGGCATAAATTCCGAGCACGCCAAACTCATTGATGTTCAGAGAAAAGCCAGGGGATGGAAGGGATTCATTACTCCCATTCCCAACTGCACCACCACCGGGCTGGCCATAACCCTGAAACCAATTTGCCAATGGTTTGGGGTGAACGCCGTGATCATGACGTCCATGCAGGCCCTATCAGGCGCAGGCCGGAGTCCAGGAGTGATAGGTCTGGA
>CAYSBO010000001.1:11621-12870 GCA_964429285.1 uncultured Dehalococcoidales bacterium
CCAGGGGGCCGGCATCTAGAGCCCACATTGGACAGCCATCGACGCATACCGGCTTCTTTCCTTCCGCCCATCTATCCACGCAAAAGTTGCATTTTTGCATCTTGGCATCTTCTTCGGAGCCAAACTGCGGAGCATCATAAGGACAAGCTTCCAGACACAGCTGGCAGCCTGCACCCAGGCACATGTGGCTATCAACTACTACGATGCCATCTTCATCACGCTTGTTGATGGCACCCGCCGGGCAGGCAGGAATACAAGCCGGCTGCTGGCAGTGGTAGCACATCACGGGGAGGAAAGCAACGAATAAATCCGGATAGGTGCCCTTCTCTATGGTCTTCACCCTGAGCCAGCTGGCCGGCCCGGCCGGCACATCGTGCCAGTCTCGGCAAGCCACCACACAGGTGAAGCAACCGATACAGCGGGTCTGGTCGAAATAGAACCCATATTGCATAGCCTATTCTTTGGCTTTCTCTATCTGCACCAGAGCAGTGTGGCTGGGGAACGCTCCGGCCGGCGAGGTAACATTCTTAGTAAGAACATTGGCACAGCCACCGTGATCGATTCCCTTTTCATCAGGAGTGTACCACGCCCCCTCCGGAAGAGAGACCACCCCGGGCATAATCCTTTCCGTTACCAGGGCCGGAATTACCACCTCGCCGCGGTCGTTGAAGACCTTCACCATATCTCCTTCCCGAATGCCCCTTCGCTCAGCATCAAGGGTGTTAATGGTCACTGCCTGGGCTTGCAGCTCACGCAGCCAGGGCAGGTTGTCGAACTGGCTGTGTGCCCGCCGCCTAAAATGGGGCGTGATCAATTGTAATGGATATTTCCTGGCCAAGGGATCGTTCAAACTCTCCCAGGTCTCTATATACTTCGGAATTGGAGGTATCAGAGGATGATTCATCTCGGCTATCGTCTGAGAGTAAATCTCGATTCTTCCCGACGGAGTAGGAAACGATTTCTGCTCCGAGCTTCCCCTCCTAGAAGTCGCGGCCGTCTTACTGCCTTCTTCAGATATTTTCGCTCGCATAGAGCTCACCCATTCTTCGTCCGATTTGTCGTTGTAGTCGTTGATACCCAGTTTCCTGGCCAGAGCTTCGCAGATAGCTAACTGCGACCTGGATTCGCCCAGCGGCTCGATGATTTTGGGGGCGTGGAGGTCGTGCCGCTCCAGGAATGTGCACACGGGCAATACGATGTCGGCAAACCTGGCTGAGGACGACATGAATTGCTCCGTGACCAGGATGAA
>CAYSBO010000001.1:12970-21786 GCA_964429285.1 uncultured Dehalococcoidales bacterium
TTACCCGTAATTGCTTCCAAAACAGCTATTGCCCGGTGGAATTGTTCACCGAAGGCGGTGCGCCCGGCAGCGTAACCAGTCTGCAGGATGGCAGGCTTTGTGACGGCATATTCGCGAGCTAACTCGGCTATGCTCGCCGCCGGAATGCCGCAGATAGGCGCAGCCCACTCCGGCGTCTTCTGAACCCCGTCTTCCCGGCCGAACACATAGTCCCTGAATTTGTCAAAGCCTACCGTGTAGGCGTCAACAAAATGCTGGTCGTGCAGATTTTCCTTGATTATCACATAGGCCATGGCAACAAGAGCAGCGACATCGGTGCCCGGGCGTATCGGAACCCATTGATCGGCAAAAACCGCAGCCGAGTCGGTATGCCTGGGATCGACCAGGATGACCCTGGTACCTCCTTCCTTTGCCCGAGCCAATGACCCGGGTATTCTGGTGCCCTGACGAGTGACAGCCGAGTTCCAACTCCACATGATAATGAGGCGTGCCTGAAGATACCTGTCAGGGTCAGGCTCTGTAGGCCTGGTGCCGTGAGTTGTGGCGGCAGAAAAGGCCTCCCCTTCGTTTGAAACAAAGCCCCAGGGTGCGGTGTAGCCGCCGAACTGGCACAGCAATCTGTGGAAAGCCTGTACATGATGCACGGGATGAGCGTCAGCCATAGAGCAGAAGTGAAGGATTGCAGCATTACCATACGTGTCCCTGACCCGTTTCATCTCACTTGCTACAGTCTCCAGTGCTTTATCCCAGGACACCCTGGTGAACTCCCCGGCACCTCTACGCCCACTCCGTTTAAGAGGGTAGAGAAGACGGTCGGGCGCGTAAACACGCTGACGGTAAGCCCGACCCCGCGCACACATTTGGTGTGATTCTTCTCCGTCACCACCACTCTCAATACGCACGATCCGGCCCCCGCGTACGTGCACCTTCATTTCACAGATGCCGCCACAATGGCTGTTGCAGGTAGTACGTATGATTCGTTCGTCGCTGGTCCTGTTTTCACTCATGTTATGATTAGTCTACCGCCTTGCCACACTTGGCTGATCCGTTAACTACCCACACGCCAACCGCCTCCGGAAAATGGTTGAGAACACGGGGCAGCACACTACCAGCTAAGAGCCTGAGAGAATCCCACTCCCGAGTCCACAGCCGGACATATGCTTGCTTGTCATACCTCTGGCTTTCTGTTATGCCAATCGGTGGCTCGCTCATAAGCGAAGGCTATGCGCAAGAGCGTTTCCTCGTTGAAGGGCTTCCCCATGATTTGCATACCTATAGGCAGATTGTCGGCAAACCCCGCAGGTATGGAGATAGACGGGATCCCGGCTATATTTATGGGCAGGGTGCATACATCGCTTAGGTACATCTGCACCGGATCATCTAGCTTCTCACCGAGCTTGAAGGGCACCGTGGGGGAGGTAGGAGCAACCAGAGCATCATATTTGGCAAACGCCTGATCAAATTCTTGTTTTATCAATGTGCGCACCTTCTGTGCTTTGAGATAGTAGGCGTCGTAATACCCAGCGGACAAAGCGTAGGTGCCTAACATTATTCGTCTTTTCACCTCGGGACCGAAACCCAATTGTCTTGTCTTCTCCGTTGCCTCGATTACATTGCTGGCATTTGCCTCAGAAAAGCCATATTTTACTCCGTCATAGCGGGCCAGGTTTGCTGAAGCTTCGGAAGGAGCAAGTATATAGTAAGCTGCCAGAGCGTATTTAGTGTGGGGAAGAGATACTTCCCAATCTACCTGTGCACCCAGCTCCTCGAGTTTCCTGATAGCACTTTCCAGAGCTACTCTTACCTCGTCCTGCATGCCTTCCACAAAGTATTCCCCGGGAATACCGATTCTCAGTCCTTTGATGTCTGGAACCAGTTGCTGGGTGTAGTCCGGGGCAGGGCAGGGCACCGAGGTTGAATCCCTGGGGTCATAACCGGCAATGACATTCATCACCAAAGCACTGTCAGTGACGTCCTTAGTTATGGGCCCGATCTGGTCAAGCGAACTGGCAAAAGCAACCAGGCCGAACCGGCTGACCCGACCGTAGGTCGGTTTAAGTCCCACCACGCTGCAAAACCCCGCTGGCTGGCGGATACTGCCTCCGGTGTCGGAACCCAGAGCGTAGATGCATTCATCTGTGGACACGGCGACTGTTGACCCTCCGCTGCTGCCTCCGGGAACACGACTCAAATCCCACGGATTGTGGGTGGGGAAAAAGGCAGAGTGCTCATTGGAAGAGCCCATAGCGAACTCGTCCATATTGGTTTTGCCTACTATCACAGCCCTTTGTGCCTTCAGTCTCTCCATAACCGCAGCATCATAGGGGGGGATGAAGTTCTCCAGCATCTTCGAGCTACAGGTAGTCCTTAACCCTTTGGTGCATATGACGTCTTTGATCAAGGCGGGGATGCCAGTCAGGGGGGAGAAGTCATCGGCGGTTTTGATGTAGTGGTCCACATTTTCTGCTTCCTTCAGTGCCATGTCCTCTGCAATAGTGACACAGGCACAGACCTTGTCCTCTACCTCACCGATACGCTCTAGCACGGACTTGGTCAGTTCCAGTGAGGAAATCTCCCTCCGTGCAAGAAGCTGGTGTGCTTCGTGAATGGTCAGTTCGCAGAGCTCATTCCCCGGCATATTTACAATCTCTCCTTCAGGCTGCGGCGCTTGATGACTTTGCGCCAGTCACCACCGGTTTTGGTGTGCATCTCCCTAAGTCGGGGGATATATTGTAGGCCCAAAAACACCCCCAGGCCGATGGAGTAGAATACCAAGGCCAAAGGCTGGCCATAGCGGTCGACGTAGATGAACCCCGCAACAAACGGGAAAACGATAAGGAGCAGGCTATAACTGAAGGTGGGGTTACGAGTAATAGTTAAAGCTACGGCAAAAACAACAAACAGAAACGGGACTGCCCAGGGCATCAGGAAGATGAGAGTCCCGATGGCGGTAGCTCCTCCTTTACCACCACGAAATTTAAGAAACACGGGAAAGACATGACCCAATACAGCAGCTACGCCGGCAGCCGCTGTAACAGGACCAAAAGGTGCAATCAGAGGGTCAGAAATGCCTGACACCCACCGGGCCAGAAGGATCGCTCCTATGCCTTTGCCCAGGTCAGCGAGGGTCACCAGCGCAGCCTCTGCTGTACCGACCTCGTAGTAGACATTCAAAGCTCCCATGTTCTTGCTTCCCACCTCGCGGATGTCTATTCCTCTTCTCAGGCGGCCGGCAAGATACGCTGAGGGGATAGAGCCAAGGATGTAGCCAACTATGACGGCAATGACTAGGTCAATCATTTGCTAGATGTGCTCACTCCAGTATTGGCTGGACTTTGAAACAGTTTTCTTGTTGTTTTGGTGCGTTTGCCAAAACATCAGCCTGTGGATATGGCTCCGCCACATCGTCTTCCCTGAGGACATTCTCTAGTGGGACCGAATGGGCCGCTGGCGGCACGTTGGTTGTATCTACCTGCTTGAGCGCCTCGAAGTTTTCCAGAATATCGGATAGCTGGAGGCTGAACTTCTCTACCTCTTCCTCGCTCAACCCCAAGCGAGCGAGCCAGGCAATATGCCTCACCTGTTCATAACCTAGTTGCATCTTAGCCAGATTGTATGATTATAGCATCTAACATCGTCAGTATGACAGCGGTTGCGTATATTTGAGCGCAGGATTATAATGGAGAGCTGTGCAAATCAGAAACATTGCGCTCATATCTCATCAGGGAGCGGGAAAGACATCTCTTGCTGAATATATGCTTTTTGCCTCGGGGGCTATTCAGCGCTTGGGGACCGTTGAAGACGGCACCGCTACTTCAGATTATGACCCGCTGGAAGCAGAACGTCGTATGGGGATCAACCTCTCCCTGCTCTTGTTTGACTGGAAGGAGACAAGGCTGAATCTCATCGATACCCCGGGATACGCTGATTTCATTGCCGAGGTAAGATCGGGACTGAGGGTGGCCGAAGGAGCCGTAGTGGTAGTGTGTGCCGCTTCGGGTGTGGAGGTAGGCACAGAACAGACCTGGGGCGATGCAGAGAAAGCGAATTTGCCCCGCCTGCTATTTGTCAACAAGATGGATCGTGACAATGCTGATTTCTTCTCTACTCTGGAAGGAATCAAGGCCAAGTTATCAGCAAGATGTCTGCCGGTCCAATTACCCATCGGTTCACAAAGCGACTTCGAGGGCATTGTAGACCTGGTAACCATGAAGGCTTACATTGGCAACGCCTCGAAAGAAGCCGACATACCTCCGGCACTTCAAGAACAGGCGGAAGTGAGCCGCGACAAACTGGTAGAGGCCGCTGTAGAAATCGACGATGAGCTTATTACCAAATACCTGGAGGGCGAGACCATAAGCAACGAGGAGATTTTTGCTGCAATAGGAAAGTCTGCCCTCGCCGGCAAACTGGTTCCTGTCTTCGCTGGCTCTGCCCTGCAAGGCATTGGTGTCCAGCAGCTTCTCAATGGTATTCGTGACTACTTGCCTTCGCCGGAAGAAAGGGATGCCTTTGTAGCTAAGAACGTGACCACTGGCAGCCAAGAAGAGGTCAACCCGGGTTCGGAGTCACCCTTTGCCAGCCTTGTTTTCAAGACCATTGCAGACCCCTACGTGGGCAAGCTCAGCTACTTTCGGGTCTATTCGGGCGTTGTTTCCAGCAATTCGCAGGTTTGGAATGCCAACAAGAATGGCATGGAACGGGTAGGTCAATTGTTTGCGGCGCTGGGCAAGAACCAACAACCGGTACCCCAGGTCACCGCTGGAGATATCGGGGTGGTAGCGAGGTTAGGCTTGACCGCTACCGGCGACACCCTGTGTACTCGCGAGCACCCCGTGGTGTTCCAAGGCATTGATTTTCCCCAGGCGAATTTCAGCATGGCAATTCAGCCCGAGACCAAAACTGATTTAGACAAGATGAGCACCGCTTTGCCCAGGATTTGTGAGGAGGACCCTTCTCTCCAGACTCGTCGCGAACCCGATACCAACGAATTCATTATTTCCGGAGTCGGTGATAGCCACCTAGAGATAGTCAGAGAGAAGATGCGTCGCAAATTCGGAGTAACGGTGAAATTGGATGCGCCCAAGATCCCTTACAAGGAGACTATCACCACGTCCACCAAGGCAGAGTATAAGCACAAGAAACAGACCGGGGGGCACGGCCAGTACGGACATGTCCTTCTGGAGTTGCAACCTTTGCCCCGGGGTGGGGGATTCGAGTTTGCCGAGAAAATCTTTGGGGGCGCAATACCCCAGAGCTATATTCCCTCTGTGGAAAAGGGGGTCAACGAGGCAAAACAGGAAGGCATTTTGGCTGGTTATCCCGTGGTAGACGTGAAGGTGAACCTTTACGATGGCAGTTTCCACTCGGTAGATTCTTCAGACATTGCTTTCAAGATTGCGGGAGCTCAGGCCTTGAAAAAGGGGTTATCCCAGGGCCAGCCGGTGTTGCTTGAACCCATAATGAAGCTCAAAATAACCGTGCCCGAAGCATATACCGGGGACATCACCAGTGACCTCAATACCAAGAGGGGGCGAGTGCTGGGAATGAATCCCGGCGACGGCATCAATGTGATTGATGCTCAGGCACCTTATGCAGAGCTGCTGCATTATGCGATAGACTTGAGGTCAATGACCCAAGGGCGCGGCGACTTTGTCATGGAATTTGACCATTACGAAGAGGTGCCGGCCTATCTCAGTCAGAAAATCACCGCTGGCAAGAAGAAGGAATGATAGCTGTCACCGGTCGATCCAGAGTTGGTGCGCTACTTCAACCACCTGACTAGTGTGCCGTCTCTGCTTACCCTAGCCAGCCAGCAATTCCTTCAGCTTGCTGGTGAGGGCCGGCATTACTTCTTCATACTTACCCACCACCCCAAATTCCGCCTCCCTGAATATGTTTGCCTCGGGGTCCTTGTTGATGGCTACGATGTGCTTTGAACCCGAACACCCGGCTGTATGCTGGCTTGCACCTGACACGGCTACAGCGAAGTAGATATCGGGAGCCACAATCTTCCCGGTCAAGCCGATATGCACACTCTCTGGCACCCACCCGTTATCAGCCGGAGGACGTGAGGCACCGACGGCCCCGTGCAGCAAATCGGCTAGCTCCTTCAACGTAGTTTGGAAAGGTTCGGGTCCACCCAACCCCCTCCCCCCACACACAATCACAGGGGCGTCCTCGAGTTTCATCCCGACGGCTTCCTCTTTCACCGTTTCTAATATCTTTGTCCTTATCTTTGACGTATCTATGTCCACTTTGAATGGTACGACCTCGCCCTTCCTTGAATCATCACGTTCCAACGGTGACATTGCCTTGGATCTAACAGTGACCATCTGAGGCATAGACTCAGTGGTAAATACAGCCTGAGCATTACTACCGTAGACAGGCCGCGTTTCCACCAGCAACTTTGTCTCGGCATCTATGGCCAAATCAAGACAATCTGTGGCCAGGCTGGCGCCTAATCTGAAGGCAAGGCGAGGAGCCAGGTCTCTGCCCATAAATGTCTGTCCCATAAGTATTACTCGGGGCGAAGTCTCTTTGACCAGGTTTTCAACGGCCTGTATATAGGCATCTGCCTGGTACTCCTTCAGGGCAGCATGTTCTACGGCATATACCTTGTCTGCTCCAAAAGCAATTGCTTCTTTGGAAGCGTCCCCCACTGCGTCGCTAGCCAGCAAGCAGCATAGTTCTTCCTTCAGGTCGTCGGCAAGCTTCCTACCACACCCCAGCAACTCAGTGGTAATGGAGGCCAACTTGCCGTCCGCTAACTCACCACAAACTAACACACCTTTGTATTCAGCCATCATTTCCTCCTTGAATTTAAAGCAATTTGGCTTCCTTCAGCCTTAGGGCCAAGTTAGCACCAGCCTCTGCGGGCGTCTCTCCTTCGATTACCTCACATTTGCCTTCCTTGACCGGCTGGAAGAGCTTATCCAACTTACTGCGCCTCCCCGCAACCCCGACTTGTCCGGGCTCAAGTCCGATATCGGCCGGTTTCCAGATGACGGGTTGCTTCTTGCCTGCTGCCATGATTCCTTTCAAGGTGGGGTAGCGAAGCTCTCCCAGTTCGCTGGTTACTGTAATCACGGCGGGAAGCGCCACCTCAACCGAGCGATAACCATCAGGAATAACTTGCTCGACCGTCGCTTTTCCATCGGTAACTTCTACCTTCCGAGCCAAAGTTACAGCGGGGATTCCTAGAATCTCAGCAATGCCCAGACCTACCTGGCCGGCGTCCCAGTCAGAGGATTGCCTGCCGCAGAAGATAATATCGTGTTCCCCTATTTTCTTTATTGCCGTAGCCAAGGCGTTGGCCGTTGACCAGCTGTCCCCCTCTTCAAAAGCTTCGTCCTCCAGGAGGATAAGTTCGTCGCCACCCACGGCTAAAGCTTTCTTAATTACATCCCGAACGAAATTGTTACCCAGGGCGAGTGCAGTAATCTTGCCCCCCGCCGTATCCTTGATCCTGAGCGCAGCTTCCAGGGCAAATTCCTCGTATTGACCGATTACAGGTTTCACATCCGGGGGCAAGGTCATCTTGTTGTTCACCACTTTGAACACTGCCGGTGGCACTTCAGGGTCCGGCACCTGTTTGCAGCAGACAATCATATTGACTGGCATTCCATCACCTCCTCAAAGGGTTCTTGCGGCCCTAAGCATATAACAAAAACCTCCCCCCAGTCAATAACTTGCGCACGTTCAGCGTCTTAGCGACACCCCTTACCACCACCCTCGACCACCATCATTTGACAATCTACCTTCCCTTTTCTCCGGCAGATCACAAACTTAACCTTGTATCCTTCTGCAAGATATCTTTCGCTTTGGCTGCGGAGCTTCCTGAAGTCCGTTGATTCCAGGAAGGCCTTGAGGAGCTCGATCCTCTCTTCAAGTTCTTTGTGCTGGCTGCCGCTTTCCATATACCGGTTAACTGCGTTCCAGAATTCCTCTCTGGCTGCAGTCTCTATACAATGGTCAAGGCTGGGGAGAAGTTCGATATGGTCCATCCTCCATTTGTACCATCAAGCGGTAGTCAGGGTCAAAATTTGACAAATTCTCCCAAATTCCCTACTATTATTATTGACATATGTCCACAATTCATAGCGAGAAAGGTTGATTTCCGATGGCGAGACCAGCGAAACTACGGTGCATTGGTCGGTTGCCCAATGTCGGCTTTTTCAGGCCGATGGGAATTGCCACCAGCGCTCTAGAGGGCGTTCGACTTTCGCTTGAGGAACTTGAGTGTATCCGTCTTAGGGATTTGGAGGGACTGGAGCAAGAAGAGTGTGCGCGGCAGATGCGGATTTCCAGGCCTACTTTCCATCGCATACTGCAGTCGGCTCGCGAAAAGCTCGCTGATGCTCTGATTAATGGCAAGGCAATTCAAATTGCAGGAGGAAACTTCGAGCTTGCCCAGCGCCTCTTCAGATGCGGTAATGACGGACATGAGTGGAACGTGTCTTTCGAGGCGATAGCACAGAAACTTCCTTTGTCCTGCCCGGTGTGCTTCAGTGCGGATATCCAGCCCAAACCTCTGCCTCCATTTGGTTCAAGCAGAGGTTTCGGCAGGAGGTTTCGCGGCGGCAGGCGACGTTGAACAATAAAGGAAAGGAGGTGGCAAAGATGCCGTTTGGAGATGGAACTGGACCAATGGGACAGGGCCCCATGACCGGAAGGGGCATGGGCTTCTGCGCTGGTTTTAGCAGGCCTGGCCTCGCCAGCCCCATGCTTGGTTACCCACAACCTTATGGTTACGGTCCCACAACCTCAGTATGGGCTGGGGGGGGCTATGGCTTCGGTCGTGGCTTCGGTCGTGG
>CAYSBO010000001.1:21886-48946 GCA_964429285.1 uncultured Dehalococcoidales bacterium
TGGCTTCGGTCGTGGCTTCGGTCGTGGGTTCGGTCGCGGTTGGCGAAGATGGGGACCACCCTATGCCTACCCGTGGTAGTGGATTTCAGCCCTTATTAAGGAGGTGATGAAATGTGGCCTTGGCACAGGTTTTGGCATCCATGGGCATGGCACGCACATGCAATAGCTTACGGGTATCCTTATGCAGCCTATGGTTACCCATGGGGAGCTATGCCCAAAGAGGAAGAGATAGCTATGCTTGAAGAGCAGGAAAGATGTCTCGCTAGCGAATTGGAGGGAGTAAGAAAAAGGCTGGAAGAACTTCGTAAATAGAAAGGAGGTGAAAAGAATGCCTAATGGATATGGTGGAGGATTTGGCAGAGGAAGAGGAGGATGGGGATTCGGTTTCAGAGGAAGCTCTCCCCCCTGGCCTTATGTCGGCCTGGGAAGAGGAGGATTGCCGAGGTGTGGCTATTTCCTCAGTGGAGCTGCGGGAATGCCCGCCCCACCACCCTATACGCCGTATGGTAGCCCTTGGGCTACGCCGTACTATGGAGAGACGGCATATCCGGGAGCTACACCATACGGTTACGCCGGAGCACCTATGGGGGCAGTACCAGGAGTCGATCCCTATGCTCCGCAAATGACCAAGGAGCAGGAGCTGGACTTCCTGAAAAGCCAGGCTGAAGCAATAAAGGGACAGCTGGAGCAAATAGATGCTAGAATAAGGGAGCTGGAAACAGACTAAACTACACGGAGGTGCATCATGAAACTCGCAGTATCGGCAACAGCTCCCAGTCTGGATGCCGAGGTAGATCCTCGCTTTGGCAGGTGTCAATACTTCGTCATCATCGATCCCCAGAGCATGGAGTTTGAGGCTGTCGATAACTCCAGTGCCATGGCCGCTGGTGGGGCAGGCATTAGCACTGCCCAGATGATTGCCAACAAGGGGGTGGAAGTCGTACTCACAGGTAATTGCGGGCCTAACGCCTACCAGACTCTTTCGGCGGCGGGGGTACAGGTAATCACCGGCGTTTCAGGTAAAATAAGGGACGCTGTTGAAGCTTTTAAGGCAGGGGGTCTTCAACCAGATGCTCAACCCAGTGTAGGTGTTCACTATGGTATGGGGACGGGTATGGGACCAGATATGGGGCCAGGTATGGGACGAGGCATGGGAAGGGGAATGGGCAGAGGCATGGGACGAGGCATGGGTATGGGGGGAGGTATGGGGGGAGGTATGATGCCTCAAACAGGGCCTCAACCAACGAGCCCGGAACAAGAGATAGAGATGCTCAAATCTCAAGCTCAGACACTGGGCCAGCAACTCAGTGAAATCCAGCGCCGTCTTGAAGAACTGGAGAAAGGGAGTTAAGTTATGCCTATCTATGAGTATCAGTGCACTCGCTGTGGAGAGAGGTTCGAAGTCCGCCAGGCTATCGGCCAGGATGGGGCCAACCTGAGTTGTCCTAAATGCAATGCGGGTAAACCGAAAAGAGTCTTTTCCTCCTTCTTTAGCAGTAGCTCAAGCGCAAGCGGACCCTCAGAGGTGAGTTGCCCGACCTGTAGTTCCGGGGTCTGTGGGCTGCCGCCGATGGGGTAAAGTAAAACCAATTCTTGATGGAGGTGAATCATGCCCAGAGGAGATGGTACGGGCCCTTACGGACAGGGCCCGGGAACGGGTAGAGGACTGGGACGTGGTAGAGGTATGGGGCGGATGGGAGGAAACCGCCCCGGGGCAGGTCCCAGCGGAGATTGCCTGTGTCCTGGTTGCGGAACCAGGGTTCCCCACCAGGCAGGCATTCCTTGTTACGACCTGAGTTGCCCCAAGTGCGGGGCAAAGATGATTAGGGAATAGAATGATAGTATCCGTTGCCAGTGGTAAAGGTGGCACAGGGAAGACACTGGTAGCTAGCAGCTTAGCATTTTCTCTAAGCAAAGACCAAAAGGTTCAACTCCTGGACTGCGATGTAGAAGAGCCAAACGCCAATATCCTTCTGCATCTAGCTATGAACCAGAGCCAGCGCGTATACATTCCTGTTCCCAAAGTGGACGAAAGGAAATGTACTTATTGCAGCAAATGTGCCGAGGTGTGCGCCTACAATGCTATTGCAGTGGTGAAGGAAAAAGTGCTCGTGTTTCCCGAATTGTGTCATGGTTGTGGAGCCTGTTCCTATCTGTGTCCTGAGTCTGCCATTACCGAACAGGGAAGGGAAGTGGGGATCGTCGAAAGGGGCCATTCAGGCAATTTGGAGTTAATTCAGGGCAAACTTAACGTCGGCGAAGCAATGGCTCCACCGGTGATCAGAGAGGTAAAGAAATACATCAACCCTGCAAACACAACAATCATCGATGTCCCTCCGGGGACTTCCTGTCCCGTAATAGAGGCGGTAAACGGGAGCGATTTTTGTCTCCTCGTGACCGAGCCCACTCCCTTTGGATTGAATGACTTTTCATTGGCGGTGGAAGTGGCCAGGAAACTGGGCATCCCAAGTGGAGCCGTGATCAATCGTGTGGGGATAGGCGATGATGAAGTTGAGCAGTATTGCCACCGGGAAGGAATACCGATTCTACTGAGAATCCCGTTGGATAGAGATATTGCCATCCTCTATTCGAAGGGAATTGCGTTGGTAGAAGGCATGCCGCGGTGGCGTGACGATTTTCTGAGGCTTTCTGAAGACATCAAAGAAGTAGTTGCTGCCAGGCGCGCAGCATAACATATGGATGGCCTAGAAGAAGATGAAAGAAATCGTGGTTCTTAGTGGCAAGGGTGGAACGGGGAAGACGTCTATAGTGGCATCCTTTGCAGCCCTGGCCGAAAGTAAGGTACTGGCTGACTGTGACGTAGACGCAGCCGACCTTCATCTCATCCTTAAGCCGACGATCAATGAGGAGAAGGAATTCTGGAGCGGGCAGGTGGCAGTCATCGATCCGGAAAAGTGTACCGAATGTGGCTTGTGTCAGGAACTATGCCACTTCGGGGCCATCAAGGATTTTCAAGTTGACCCCCTTTCATGTGAAGGGTGTGGCTTCTGCTACAGGGTCTGTCCTGTAGATGCCATAACTATGCAGGATAGCATGAGCGGGCACTGGTTTATATCGGAGACGAAATACGGTTACCTGTGTCACGCCAGCTTGGGTATTGCGCAGGAGAATTCGGGCAAGTTGGTAACGGTGGTGCGGCAGAACGCCAGGTCTATCGCCGAAAGAGAAAACCTGGACTACATCATCACCGATGGCCCTCCGGGCATAGGCTGCCCTGTCATCTCTTCACTGTCCGGTGCCAGTCTGGCATTGCTGGTGACCGAGCCATCGCTATCGGGGATTCATGACCTGGAGCGAGTAATAGGTGTTTGCCGCCACTTCGGCATTCCGGCCCTGGTTTGTATAAATAAACACGATATCAACCAAGAGAATACCAGCAAGATAGAAAGTTATTGCTCCAACCAGGGAGTAGAAGTAGTATCCAAGATACCGTTTGACAATCTGGTCACCGAGGCTCTCATTAAGAGACTGCCTGTGGTAGAATATGGCGATGGCACAACCAGTCGGGAGATAAAGAAGCTGTGGGAGTTTGTTAGCCGAGCCTTGAGCTGACCAAGAGGTCAGGAACAAACCTTACGAAGGAGGAAACATAAAATGAACAGGGCCGACGTAGTAGTAGTAGGAGGCAGTGCTGCCGGCCCTGTGGCCGCTATTAGCTGTCGGAGAAGGTATGGGGACAAGAGCGTAATGATGGTGCGCAAGGAAGAGCAAGTGCTCGTTCCGTGTGGAATTCCGTATATCTTCGGATCTGTAGGCAGCCCGGCAAAAAACCTGATTCCCGACGCCCTAATTGTCAACAACGGTATCGAGCTTGTTAAGGGTGAAGCGGTGGATATGGACAGGGAGAAGAAGACGGTTTCGTTGAGTGACGGAGAGACCGTCAGCTATGACAAACTGGTTCTGGCCACCGGTTCTTCTCCGATAGTGTTGCCTATTCCCGGGGTAGAAAAAGGAAACGTCTTTACCGTAAGGAAAGATGTGCCATATCTAACTGATATGCTACGTGTACTCGATGATGCCAGGGACATCGTAGTAATAGGAGGAGGCTTCATCGGTGTAGAGTTCGCCGATGAATGCAAGAAAGGTCGCGACTGCAATGTAACTATCATAGAGCTGCTTCCCCACTGTCTGCAGCTAGCTTTTGATGATGAGTTCTGTGACGAGGCCGAGACTGTGATGGCGGACAGAGGCATCAACCTGCTGGTGAATAACAAGGTCGAGGCGATACTGGGTGACGGTCGAGTTAGCGGCGTCAGGTTATCAGGGGGACAAGAGATAAAGGCGGACATGGTAATACTCGGAATTGGCACGGTGCCAAACAACGAACTGGGTAAGAAGGCTGGGCTTGAACTAGGGCCAGCAAAAGCAATTGCCGTGGACGGATATATGCGTACTATCACCGATCCAGACATCTTCGCCTGCGGCGACTGTGCAGAAAAGGTCTCGTTCTTTGGTGGCACGCCAAGTCGCCTTATGCTTGCGTCTATTGCCTGTACCGAGGCACGTATAGCTGGAGCTAACCTTTTCTATACGCGCTATCAGAATCCAGGGGCGGTTGGTGTATTTTCCACCGTAGTCGGTGAGAGAGCATTTGCCTGTGCCGGCTTGACTGAGAGAGCAGCCAGACGGCGAGAAGGTTATGAGGTCGTGCTGGGTGAATCATCGGCTCCGGATACCCATCCGGGAGGGATGCCAGGGTCAGTCACAACCAAAGTGAAGCTGTTGTTCTCTAAGGACAATGGGGAGTTACTTGGAGGCGGAATCTCGGGAGGCAAGAGTACCACCGAGATGGCGAACGTCATTAGCGCCTGTATCCAGAACAGAATGACCGCTTATGATTTGGCGTTGTTTCAAATGGGCACACATCCTGCCCTGACGGCGTCGCCAATCGTATACCCATTGGCTAATGCAGCAGAAGTTGCTATCACGGCTATGTAGAAATCAAAGACATGAGGGAACGATGCCAATTTATGATTACAAGTGTCAGGACTGTGGCGAGGTCTCGGAGGTATTTCTCCCGAGCGTAGACAATGCCAAATCCATGAACTGTCCCGCCTGTGGCAGCGAAAGGATGAAAAGGCTCTTTTCTGGCTCTTATCTGCTGCAAACTGAGGCAAGAGCGCCGGGCAGAACTTGCTGTGGAAGAGAAGAACGTTGTGAAACGCCACCGTGCTCTACAGGTGACACTTGTGCAAGGAGATAGAGAATGGACGAAGTCGGAGCCGAACCGGTTTGGAGAACACAATGAGATATGCAGTTCCTGTAACAGACGGAAAAGTAGCCGCCCATTTTGGCCATTGCAGCCAGTTCGCCTTGTTCGATGTTAATGAAGCTACTAAGGAGATCGTCAAGAGGCAGAGCATACCGTCACCGGGTCATGAGCCCGGGCTTCTCCCCACATGGCTGGCTGGGGAAGGGGTTTCCGCAGTTATAGCTGGCGGCATGGGTTCCCGGGCCCAGGCTCTTTTCCGCGAGAATCGTATCGAAGTCATTGTTGGCGTGCTCGGCGACGACCCTGAAAGAGCTGTTATAGACCATGTGCGGGGTGAGCTGGCAACGGGCGACAATATATGTGACCATTAGACCAAGCAACAAGAAGGCAAGGACGAAAGCACTTCCCGTGGCAGCGTGGACCCCGCGGATCCAATCAAAGGGGCCAAACAGGTACTAGATGGTCATTACTGGTCCAGCAGGAGGGCTGCTCATGTGTAGAAGCACGCTGATTAATTGATGGCTCTCAACTACCAGCATCCCTTTGGCCAAAGGGGAGCGTTTGAAGGAATGGGAACAACACCGCGTCAATGAAGTCGCCGGTGAACCCATATAAATACCAACAGGAGGTGACTTGATGAACCAAATCGAGGCCAAAGTAGAAGAAGCGCTGAACAAAGTGCTTGTCCCCGGGGCAATGCGTAGCCTGGTACAGATGAACCTGATTCGCAACATGGAAGTTGAGGAGGGCAAAGCGAAAGTAAGCCTGGCTACTACCGCCATCGCCGCCGAACATCATACGTGGCTAAAGGACAAAGTGACAGCGACCCTTACTGAGCTCTCTGAGGTAAAAGAGGCAACTGTTGACCTCGTCGAAGCCAAGCCTCAAGAACTCAATCAGATTGAAAAAATAGTAGCAGTGATGAGCGGCAAGGGCGGAGTTGGCAAATCCCTGGTAGCCGGCTTGCTAGCTACCTCTTTTGCACGCCAGGGAAAAGACGTTGGTATATTGGATGCTGATATCACTGGTCCCAGTATCCCGAAGATGTTTGGTATAGATGCTCGCCCCGCCGGCAGCGAGACAGGTATTCTGCCAGTATTGTCGAGGTCTGGAATCGCTGTCATGTCCATGAACCTGCTTCTGCCCAGCGAGGATGAAGCGGTCATCTGGCGAGGCCCCCTCCTGTCCAAAGCCATCACTCAGTTCTGGGAAGAAGTTCTCTGGGGCAAGCTGGACTACCTCATAATAGACCTGCCTCCGGGCACTGGAGATGCAGCATTGACGGTGCTGCAGGCAATACCTATCTCAGGAGTGATCGATGTTTTTACTCCCCAGGAGTTGACGGAGATGATAGTCAAGAAGGCGGTGAGGATGGCCCAGAAGATGAATGTTCGAGTTTTGGGCGTAGTGGAGAATATGAGCTATCTTGTATTGCCTGAGACGGGTAAGAAAATGGAGATTTTTGGCAGAAGCAAAGGGCAAGAGATGGCGACTGCGTCTGGTGCCCCTCTTCTGGGGACGTTGCCCCTTGACCCCGAGTTAGCCAGGTTGTGTGACGAGGGAGAAATTGAGAGGTATAGTTCAGACGCCCTATCCGAAATGTCTACCAACGTCCTTGCTGCTCTGAATGGGAAAGGCTAGAAGTAGCTACAGAGGCGATCAAGCAGGTGGGGCTTACTTAGAAATTGTCGCCACAAGGAGCTAGGGGAAATGGCACAGGAATTTGATAACTCGTTCAAAGAACTGGAACAATCTGTCATGGAGGATATGAGAAGGGTCTACTCGGAGCAAACGATTGACCACTTTCTTCATCCCAGAAATCTGGGTGAAATCCCTGCCCCCGACGGGTCTGCAAGAGTAACGGGGTCCTGTGGCGATACTATGGAGATATATATCAAAGTAAGGGACGGCACGGTTACGAATGCCTCTTTCTGGACAGATGGTTGCGGACCCAGCATTGCCTCGGGCAGCATGGTTACCGAGATGGCCAAGCGAATGAATGTGAGGGAGGCTCAGAGGATCAGTCAGCATGATGTCCTGACTGCTCTGGGCGGGCTGCCTGAAGAAAGCCAGCATTGTGCTCTCCTGGCGGCGAATACGCTTAAAGAAGCAATCAAGAACTACCTGGCCTTCAGGAGAGAACCCTGGAAAAGGGCCTACCAGACGTAACGAGGAAAAGATAAGAAATGCCTCCTGTAGTCTCTATTGTGGGCAAGTCCGAGCCTGCCAGGATCGACGTCATTGAAAGACTGGTCCATGAACTGAAATCCAGAGGATACCGGGTGGCTACTCTTAAGCATACTCCTCAACGAAGCAGCTTTAATAGAGCAGCCAAGGATAGCTGGCGTCACATTGAGGCGGGAAGCGAGGCCAACGTGGTTACCTCAGCTCATAGTCTCGTCCTGGTGAAACCCACCTCGCAAGACACGCCACTTGAAGAGATACTGCGTCTTTTAGGGGAGGACTACGACATCATTATTGCGGAAGGGTTCAAACGAGCAGACACCCCAAAGATAGAGACGCATCGCAAAGGCGCTGGAACACCAATTAAGAACATCAAAAGAATCGTAGCCACCGTCACCGATGAACCGTTGGAAACCAGGGCCAGGCAGTTCTCTTTTGATGATTACAAGGGGCTGGCTGACCTGCTGGAGAGAGGCTTCATCAAGCCGCAGAAGGAGCGACTCTCCCTCTACGTGAATAATGCCCCTGTACCTCTAACCCTTTTTCCTAAGCAGATCATCACGAATGTGCTTGTGGCCATGGCCTCCTGCCTGAAAGGAGTGAGAGAAATCACCAGTCTCCAGGTCTTCGTGAGGAAGGAGGACGCACGCCAGTGAGCCCCTATCATCATAATATGGGCATTGAACCTCGCAACGCAGCGGCGGACTTCAACCTAGCACCAAAAATTGGGTAATCGACATGGCGATCATTTATGGGCCCGTTGCTTCATGGCGCCTAGGCAAATCCCTGGGGATCGATCTCCTGAATACGAGGAGAAAGGTCTGCTCCTTCAATTGCCTATATTGCCAGCTAGGTGAGACTGGCCAGTTTGTGGTGGAGCCGAAGCAATTCGTTAGCCTGGAGCAACTGACCGACGAAATCACATTGTTCAGGTCGGTAGAGGCCGACTATGCCACGTTTTCCGGCATGGGCGAGCCCACCTTAGCCAGCAACCTCGGTGAGGCGATTGTACTTACAAGGGCAACTCTGGATTTGCCAGTAGCTGTGCTCACCAATTCTTCACTCATGTTCCGCCAGGATGTGAGGCAGCGGCTTGCTCAAGCCGACGTGGTAGTGGCTAAGCTAGATGCGCCAAACCAGAAACTTTTCTCCCTGGTCAATCGACCGGCTGCGGACTTGCATTTCGACCTTATATTAGATGGCATCAGGCAATTCAGAGACGAATACAGGGGCAAACTGGCCCTGCAGATAATGTTAATCGACGCTAACAAGGATTATGCGGCGGAGATAGCGGTGCTGGCCCAGCAGATTTCACCTGACGAAGTACAGATAAACACACCTTTGAGGCCGTGTGCTGTGAAGCCACTACCACCTCAAAGCATAAGCGAGATACGCGGGGAATTTGGCAATCTCAAGAATGTTGTCACCGTCTATGAGGCACCGAAACAAAAGGTCGTGCCACTCGATTTGACGGAGGCATTACGCCGTCGCCCCGGGATCGATCGGGATATTGACAATTGAAAGTCACATGGAGGTTAACATGGAAGCCAAGGTGGGCGATACAAGGGAAAAAATCACGCCCGGGGTTAAACGATGGCTACTATCGTACCAAGAGAGTGATTCAATAGCGGCTGCGTAATCACTGAATAGGAGGAAGCGTGAATATTACCACTTTGATTGAGAATACTGCAGGTAGACCAGGCGTACTGGCTGAGTGGGGGTTGAGCATACTTGTAGAACTAGACGGCCTGAAGATCCTGCTTGATAGCGGAGAGACCGGCGCGGTGGTCCGCAATGCGGCGACTTTAGGGATTGACCTTTCTACCATAGACAGAATAGTCCTGAGCCATGGTCATCGCGACCATACCGGGGGGCTACGCGAGCTGCTCAGTGCGATGAAAAAACGGGTAGAAATAGTCGCCCACCCTGATATCTGGGATGCCAAATACCTCAAGCGCCCCCAGGAGAAAGCATATACCCACATCGGCATACCCTTCCGAAAAGAGGAGTTGGAGGGCCTTGGAGCTTCATTTGTCCTCAGTTCAGAACCGGTGTGGATAAGCGACCGGCTCGCAACTACGGGAGAGATTCCCATGACCACCGACTACGAGAACATAGATCCTGACCTCTATATCAAAAGGGAGGGGTCCTTCCATGCTGACCCGCTCAGAGATGACCTGGCACTGGTAATCAAGGGAACCCGAGGCTTAGTCGTGGTTACTGGCTGCGCTCACAGAGGCATCGTTAATACTTTGCGTCACGCCCGAATACTGACCGGAGTTGACGCTATTGATACTGTAGTCGGTGGCACACACCTGGTGCCCGCCACGGAACAACGCCTCCAGTCGACCATTTCGGAGTTGAAGGAATCTGGAGTTCGGAGGCTAGGGGCTTCCCATTGTACCGGCTTTCCTGCTCAAGTAAGGTTGGCACAGGAATTTGGCGAGGTCTTTTTCCCGAACAACACCGGCACGCACATTCAAATCGACTAGCCCGGCATTCTCAAGTTAGCTGAGTTCGTCTATGAAACACTATCTGGCAGCAAAAGCTTTGCGGTTACGTTCGTGGAACCTGGCAAGAGTTGATATGGTTTCCACTAGCAGACCGGAGCAATGTGCATACATTGTCCGAATTGCTTGTCTCTTCATAGGTCAGCCAGTGTCCATCTCACTTCTCCCATAATCTCTTGAGCCAATTGTGATACGCTTATTATCCCAGAGGGAGATCCCTGTTCATCAACTATTACCGCCATTTCAGATTTCCTATCCTGCATCTCAAAGAGTAGCTCCCCGACCAACTTGCTTTCTAGGGCAAAGTGAACAGGTCGAACAAACCCGGCGACGGTGCTTTCCTTGCCCACTGAACCCTTAGCCAGGGCCAGGAGCACATCCCTGGTAGCAACGATACCTTTCACATTGGCCAGCTTATCCTTGTAGACAGGGTAGCGTGGATGTGGCGTATCGGTATATCTTTTGAGGAACTCGGCTAAGTTCGTTCCCTGCTCTATCCAGGCCACCGCAGCTCGAGGGGTCATTACCTTTTGAACTTCACGATCCCCAATTCGGAGTACCTTTTTGAGCATGTCTGCTGAAGCCCCGTCCACTGTTCCTGCTTCCTGTGCGAGCGAAACGGCGGTATGGACTTCCTCTTTACTTAACAATGTCCCAGGCATAGTATGCCCGCCGACAGGTCTGAGGACCCTATCCGTGAGCCAGCTAAGTGCAGACACAACAGGCGACAGTGCCTTAGATATTATGGCTACAGAATCAGCGTAGCGTAAGGCGAGCCGCTCTGGATTGTTTGCGGCAAGAGTTTTAGGTATCACTTTGACAAACAACAGTAGTACTATGGCCATCACTACTATAGAAACCGGGGTCCCTATAGCTTCATTACCTACCAGCGATACAACCAGCATAGAGCCTAATGCCATGACAACAGCCTCGGTGAAACTGATAGCCGTGAGCACGGTTGAGAGGAATTTACCGGGATTGTCCATTATCCTCGCTACTCGCCTGGCCCCGCGAACACCGTCGTCCTCCAAATACCTCAATTTCACCTTCTGTAAGCTGACAAAGGCAATCTCGGCGCTGGAAAGAAACCCAGATGCTAGAACACAGACGACACAAATGGCCAGGTATATGGCTTCCACTTCGGTCATAACAGCATTCCCCTCGGCCTGAAGTTCTCACATCGCATCATCGAGCGCACCTTTCCTCCATATCTTGTACAGGTATCTCCCAGCAAAAGAATGCATGATTTCTTCTTCCGAATGGTTACCGCAAACGATGAAACGGGCTAACTTCGCTTGCTGCTTCTGACAACTGAAACCCCTCCCGGCGTCAAATCAACCCTGTCACCTTCTATGTGTATGAAATATGAACTCTCGAGGAAATTAAGGTGGAATCTCAATGCGGCCCCGCTAACTCCCACTCTTTCAGAAATCTCATTTACTGGCAAAGGCTTTTCCCCTAAGGCATTAAGGATATTTCTCCGAATGGGATTCTTCAATGCTTCAAGAGAGCATGCGCCGCCTGCAGACCCCTTCTCCGCAGTTAAGCTATTCACCAACTCCTGCATCCACGCCATTGCTTCCTCATTGGTCATTCCTCTGGGGTCTCGTTGAGCGGAATCCATTTCAAGCTCACTACATATATTGTAAGGACGTATTGTTATCCCTCAATTTGTACTTGTCGCTTTAACTCCTGTCTTCTTCATCGATTCCAGCACATTGGCGATTTTCCTGATGCCCTCGAAGTCCTTGCTGAACTCATTGCCAGCCAGACCGGACAGAAATATCTCTTTGTCTTCCGGAATGGTAGCTATCACCTTTTCTCTATCTATTGAATTCATCAGCAGGTCCTTGGTTTCCTGGTCGCTAACCCTGTTCAGTACGTAGTACACAGGTTTATCAACTTGCTGGCCCAGTTCAGATATCTTGCTGGCCAAAAGAATCGATTCCCGTGAAGGATCGATAACAACAAGAAGTATATCCACCCCTTTCTCCACTCCTCTTCCAAAGTGCTCTATTCCGGCGTCAGTGTCCGCGATGAGGAACTCTGCATCTCCCAAATCGAGAATTTCCAGGAACCGTGAAGACAGAGCATTGATTGGACAGGCGCATCCCTCGCCGAATTCATAGATCTTGCCCATGGATAAGAGCCGGATGTTTCCTTTTTTCGTCAAATAGCCTGATGGTAAGTCACTCAACCTCCACTTGCCTTCCAGTTCTTTGGCCCTTTCGAATAGAAGCTTCTTACCCCCAAAGTAGTTCATGAAATCACCAGGTTTTCCCATCCCTAGACGGCTATGAAGACCAATATTTGACTCGTCATTGTCAATCACCAATACCTGGTTTCTTCGCACCGCCATTTCTTTGGCCAAAAGGGCCACAACCGTGCTTTTGCCACACCCGCCTTTACCACAGACCAATATTTTCATCTGGTTCCCTCCATTCGTTAGCTTTCCTTCGCACAGCCCGCGCGCTTGACGGGGCACCGGTTTTTCGTTCTTTTATCCTCCACTCCGCCCCCTGCCAAAACCTCTCCCCATCCCACCTCCACGACCCATGCCTCTGCCTCGACCCAAGCCTCCACCTCTGCCAAAGCCTCTCCTCATACCTCTTCCCATGCCTCGACCTCCAGTCACTCCAGGCTGATACAATGCAGGGGTGGGGCCGTACCGAGGGGTAGCCTCCTCAGGCACGCTGGCTCCCATAATTCCACACACCTTGGCGGCCACCTCCGGGCCACCACTAACGCATCCGTAGCATGGTGCCTTCCCTTCAGCTACTGCTCTGGCGAATTCTCCGCAGCTTCCGTACCCGCATTTCTGATCGTCTAACTGAGGCAAGACATCGTAGATTCTCCTTATCCTTTCCTTGATTGCCTCTTTGTCTGCCATCGTTACTCCCCCTGGCTATGCTGAATTCATAGCATTCTTATCGCTTTCAGCGGACACGCTCCTGCACAAGAGCCACAGCCTACACACATGGATGCATCGTGCATGGGAAAGTCATAAGGTCGTTCCTGGACGAATGCCTTATGCGGACAGACCTGCCCAGCAGCGCAAATCCCGTCATCGCATACCTCGGGATCACACTTACTAAAATCTATTGAAGGCACTGGTATCACAAGCATTTTCCTGCCATCCGGAACAAGGATAACCTCAGTCTGTATTCAAGCAGCACATCCAGCCTCTTCTCCTGCCCCTGGAAGCATCAGTGCTTACGGATCTATTTCACTTTCACCCAGTTCTGCCTTGCCTACTTACTCTCCTGTAATTCGACCAGTAGCGCAGACAACCTCTGGTTAGCCTTTTCAATATCTCGTGCTGCCTGCAATACCTCACGATAAGCTGAGTCGCTTTCCGGGTTCTCAACCTTCTGTTCCCATTTTCCCAATTTCTCGCTATCCTTTTTGTTGTCCTCCACCCAGGAAGCTATAATGGCTCTGAGCCTGCCCCTTTCGTCGGTGGGGAAGTCTTTGAGAATACCTTCAACCATGGTCCGGATCGTATGTTCGGGAACCGCGCCCAGAATTTCGTCCACTTTCTGCCCGTCAGCGAAGAACATCTGCATCGGTATACTCATGATCTGGTATTTCATTGCCGTTCGTTGGTTTGCATCCACATTTAGCTTGCAGAATTTGAACCTCCCCTCGTACTCCTCCGACAGTTTGTCATATATGGGTGAAACCATCATGCATGGACCGCACCAGGGAGCCCAGAAATCGACCTCTGTGGGCAGGTCCGAGTTCAGGACCTCCTGCTCAAAATTCTGGTCTGTGACTTCTATCACCTTGCTCATAGTACCTCCTTAAGATCGGGTTGCCATTTGCCCTCTGATTCCATATGTTTTAGCCCAAGCGAAACAGGGCCATTCGCTTTCAGAACCCTATCGATTTCCTCCAGTAATCCTTTCCTTCGTTCGGCCGATGGAAACAATGATGGTGGAAGGCATATATCTGTTACAGTGCCTCAAGGGCCTGTGACCTGGGCGCCATTTTCGCTCTCTTGAACATACTTAAAGGTTGACATAGCAGCGGTGACGCCGTCTCCGACGGCTGCGGCAACCTGGCGGGGAGAATTTCTGCGTATGTCGCCGGCGGCAAAGATACCGGGAGCCGAAGTAGCCATCGCCTCGTCGGTGATGATATACCCGGCATCATCCTGGTCTACGATATCGAAGAAGTTTCGGCTGTTAGGCATTAGCCCCACGGCAACGAAGACACCTCCCACCTTCAAAATGGAGCGCTGCCCTGTTTTGACATTGCGTAGTTTAAGCTCCTCCAACACCCTGCCTCCCACCAATTCCTCTACCACCGTACTCCAGACGAAGTCCAACTTGGGCTCGGCCAATGCCCGTTGCTGCAGGACCTGTCCTGCCCTGAGCTGGTCTCGGCGATGTATTAAATAGACTTTCTTAGCATGGCGGGTCAGTTCAAGTGCATCGGTGATGGCAGTATCACCTCCCCCGACCACCGCCACTTCCTGGTCACGAAAAAAGAATCCATCACAGGTGGCACAATAGGAAACGCCGTGCCCTGAGAACTTCTCCTCACCAGGAACTCCCAGCTTCCGATACTCCGAACCGGCAGCTATGATTATGGCTGTAGCTTCAAACTCCCCCTCGGTGGTGGACACACGATAGGGTTTCCCCTGGGAAATGCCGGTAACCTCAGCAGTCACTACCTCCAGGCCATATTTGACTGCCTGTTGATGCATGAGCGACGCCAGCTCGGCACCCGAGATACCCGAGGGGAAACCGGGATAGTTCTCCACCAGAGTGGCATTTATTATCTGCCCTCCAACTATGCCACGCTCCACCAGCAGGCTCTTGAGTCCTGCCCGTGAGGTATACAGGCCTGCCGTAAGCCCACCAGGCCCACCTCCTATTGTGATCACTTCATACTTCGCCATTTGCACCCTTTCTTAGTAGCCTAGGCCAGTACTGGATTCTCGCCCGGATGCAACCGCTGCCACTTGGCAAGCAGCTCGCCGGGGCTTTCTACATGGTCTGGATCAGGCACCGCGGCACCTACCGGGCACACTTCGGCACACTTAGGTAACACAAAGTTGCCCACGCACTCAGTACACTTATCGGGGTCAATCACAAGAATTTCTTCGCCCTCCGAGATTGCTTCATTGCTGCACTCCATAGCACAAGCACCGCAGCTGATGCAGTCCTCAGTGATTTTGTAGGCCATTCTTTCACCTCGCTGAATTCCTGATATTCACATGGTCAAGCATCTTACGTTTCTTTTCCCACGTTGGTGCCTCCGAGGGATATGGCAACAACAGTCACATTGGAAATAGTCCACTTATCTAACGAACGGCATATTTATTGGTGAAAGTAATTTCATCCAGTGCCTTCCTTCCTTTCTCAGGTCTTTCACCGGGGTGACCTACTGCAACTATGGATAGTAGCCACTCTCCGTCAGGGATTCGTAGCAACTGCTTTGCTCTCTCTTCGCACCCTGTACCGTAGACGCTAATCCAGCATGCTCCTAGTCCAAGTACATGTGTTGCCAACAGCATATTCTGAATTGCTGCTGCTCCGTCTTGCTCCGGGTGCTTCGAGACCTCAGGGTCAATCACTACTGCGATAGCCAAGGGCGCTTCAGCCATGAATTTGCCTGTGGGGATAGCCTCAGCAAGATCTCGCAGGATCCGAGCATTGTCCACAGTTATGAACTTCCAGGGCTGGCTATTGCCCCTTGAAGGAGCCCATCTCCCAGCCTCCAAGATCTCCCTGACTTGCTCTTCTGACACAGGTAGTTCCTGGTACTTCCTGACGCTTCTTCTACCCTTGATTGCTTCCAATACATCCATTTGGAAACTCCCTTCTCTCCATATTCAATATCAGTATCCCCCTGTGTGGCTTACAGCATGCTAATCGCATCCATAGGACAACAGTCAACGCATATGCCGCAATCCTGACAGAAGCCCGGGATGGGATAGGGCAAATCGTATGGCCCCTCTTGCTTCCAGAGCTTGGTGGGGCATTCAAGAACAGCAATACAGACTCCTTCGTCGCATCTCTCGGGGTGGCACTTGCCATAGTCCACTGCAACCTTCAGTTTTGGCTCTATCATCTCTTTTCCAGACTAGAGCAACCCCAGAGTATACCCTACCTTTGGTACCAGGGGTCTCCCCTACTGTGCACAGCCCCATCAAGATGCCGCTGCGCCAGTTCTTTATACTCGTCCCTCCTTACATCCGTGACAATAACCTTCCAAGTATAGCTCAACCTTAGTCACGGCAAAGTCATTTTTACGTTGCACCTCTGCCACGAGCTTGCGGATCAAAGGACTCTCAAACTCTATCACTTGCCCACAGGACTCACATACCAGGTGCTGATGTTCCCCCGGGTGCTTCATCTCGTAGAAACAGCGCGCCTGGCCCAGATGCCTTTCGTTTATCAGACCTTGTTCCTTGAATAACTGAAGGTTGCGATAAACGGTGGCGAGGCTGATACTCGCATCCCGCTCGCTAGCCCGCCGATACAGTTCCTTAGCATCCAGATGCTTTTCGGCCTCTTGTATGACGCTCAAAAGAAGTCTTCTCTGCGATGTCTCCGGCCGGGGTGTCACGGGCTTATTGCGATTGACTCTCATTCTCATGTAATAATACAGGAAAGCCTCTATTTCTGTCAAGTGGAACAACTGCACGGCATTGACAACTCGATTTTCGGAAAACCGTGCCCAGACGTGGCAACAATAATACGAAGATAACACAAGCTTCACTCTGGAAAGGAAAGACAGATATAGGGCAGCTACTTCATTCTTCCAGCCTATAGCCTGCCTTCGTGAGAATATTTCTCACGCTGAGGGCAGCGGGCGAATCGTGGGGCAAATCGAGAAGAGGTTTCCCCTCCAGATTGTAACGCCTTACGTCAGGGTCGTAATCAATTTTCCCCAGATAAGTCTCCCCGGTGCTTCGCAAATACTCTTCCGCTTCGTCAGTGAACCTGTGGTTGCCCAGGAGGTAGAGATGATTGTAGCTGACTTTGACTTCTTCTATGATATCTTTGACCCTTTGTACGTGTTTTGTGGATTTCTCGGAGGGATCCAGAATTACAAACAGGTCATCTATATCCACCACCACCTTACGATTGAAATGCTCAAGTCCCGCAGGTGAGTCCACCACTACCTCTTGATAGTCCTTAACCATAGTGGGAATGAAGTCTTTGAGCACTGCATCTGGAGCACAATAACAGCCCACGGTAAACTTGGTTCCCAGGCCAATGAAGTCAAACTCCTTCGTTTTGTACAGAACAAATGGCATCACATCCGACAAGAGATCATAACCTGTGCGGCCTGCCGCTCTATTCTGCTCTATGACGTCGTAGAGCGCAGATGAAATGGTCTTTTTCCCTTCCGCAACCAAATCTACTCCAACCATGTCAGCCAGACTCTCATCGGGGTCGAGGTCTATCAGCAGCTTTGGGGGATTCAGATACCTGCTGGCCAGAGCCGCAAAAGTTGACTTCCCTGCTCCTCCTCTTCCGGTGGAAACGATTACCTTGCCCATAACCAAATCAAGACCAATTTTCCTAACTCGTTATTGCCAAAATCCTTTTCACAGACAAGCAAGCAGGTGAATCATCCGGCAATTCCAGCAAAGATTTGCCCTCGAGATTGTACCGCTCCAAGCGGGCGTCGTAATCCATTTTCCCCAAATAGGCTTCACCTGTATTCCTGAGGTATTCTTCTGCCTCTTCCGTACATTCATGGTTAGCCACCAGGTAGAAATGACTGTATCTAATTCCCACCTGCTTCATAATCTCCTTGATTCTCCCTATGTGCTTCAGGGATTTGTCGGACGGGTCGCACAGGACAAAAAGGTCGTTTATCTCCGACACTATGTTCCGATTCAGGTGCTCCACCCCAGCCGGTGAGTCTACTACCAGGTTGGTATAGTTCTTGCCCAGCTTGGGGATCGCCCTCCTGAGTATCTCGTCCGGAGCACAAAGGCAGCCCTCGGTAAGCTTCGTTCCCAGGGTGATAAGGTCAATCTTCTTCCCCTCGTACAAGCAATCACTCCATAGCAAAGATTCCATCTGGTCATGTATTGTAATCGTGGGGCTTATATTCTTCTTTCTTCTATCTATAACGTCGTAGAGTGCTTCGCAAACGGTCCTTTTCCCCTCCCTACCAAGGTCAAACCCAAGCATGTCCGCAAGTCCCAGGTCGGGATCAAGGTCAACAAGCAATGTCGGGGGTTTCAGGAATCTGCTTACCAGGGCAGCAAAAGCTGATTTCCCTGCTCCTCCTCTTCCGGTGGCGACAATTGTCCTAGCCATTACGCGACTTCCCGTGATGCCGGATCATAGTTGGATTACCAGTCCCGCCCCGCACTCCGATGCTCTGCCCGGGAACAAATCCACTATCTCCTCTTTGTGTTGGGTGCAGTGGCAGGGATAAATGACGGATAGGCCCTCAAAAAGCCTGAAGTTATGAAATCCGTGGAAGCCTCCGGCGATGCCATACACCTCTCCAAACTTCGAGGCGGCGCTCAGTATACTCCTCATGGCTGGGTGACTACATCCGGTGACTACGAATATCCCTTTATCCGTTCTGAGTGCCAGAGACTGCTCTATCCCTTCCAGTTCGCCAGTGGAAAAGACGTTGGCACAGATCTCCATGGCGTCTTCAACAATAGTCACATCTCTCCCGGGGAGCGCTCCTCTGAACGCGCTGGGGAGGAAGAGCCGGGCGCTTCTGTTTATCTCCAGCAGCGCGGAAAGGCCCCCGGTATGATCTCCATGAGCGTGTGAGATCACGATAGTCTCTATACTAGTCGGGTCCATATTGAGTTCTTGCATATTATGTAGCAGTGTAGGGCTGTCAGCACCGGTGTCAAACAGCACGGGCGGCACCTGCTTATCCTCAATAAAGGCAGAAAAGCCCCATCCTCCCCTCAAGCCCGCCTTTTTGACTTCATTGTCATAGACGATGGTAACCTTCATGTTGCTTCCCAACCACCTTTCTAAGTTTGCCCTGACCCGTGACGCTAAACGGAATCTAGAACTGGATTTCGACACCAGCCACGGCCAATTCCTCATCTGTAACCGATTTCAATGGGATAGGCTCGTTTGGATCCATGCCTGGTTCGTTCTTGAAGATATGGCCGAGCTCTCTGTTCAGCATGAAAATGAACCGGGCGAGCGGTAAGTCCATGGAGCAAGCATCCTGACACTGGCCACAATTGACGCAGGAGTCCATCACATGGACACTTCTTATCATAGGGAACACGATATCGGGCGGGACTTCTCCGGGAGCCACGATTCCCCTGTCTGCTTCCAGAATGCAGTCCTTACAGTAGCATATCGGGCAAGCGTCCCGACAGCCATAGCACTTGATGCAGCGGCTGAACTCTCCAAGCCAGTAGCTGAATTTCTCGTCGGTGCTCATGTCCCTTAATGGGGCGAAATCCTTGTCCTGCCATTGCTTAGCCGACCGAACTTCTTCTTCGTCCCTTTTCTTTCTGCTTTCTATCGCCGCTTTGCTGGGCTTTTCCACCTTGATGTGTCCAGCTTCAATGGCTCTGTCGACCAGTTCAGATCCTTTTTCAGAACAGACCTCGACAAAGGTCGTGTCCTTGTCATCCGTTCCCCATTTGCCACAGGCTATATCTGCCATAACGGGTATGTTGACGTCGCACCTGCGGCAATTCTCTCTTCTTCCGTACCCCTTCTCCTCAAGCTCGCCTAGGTCCTTCTGTTTCTCAGTCCCGTCCTTCAAGGTGATGGTCAATTTACCCTCTTCCAGGTCTTCCCGCACAACGTCAGCGGGATTCACTCCGAATTCCTCACGAAACATCTGCTTTGCAGCTGCTGGTGGCAGTGTACCGGTGCAGTTAAGCCCGACGAGAATCAGGTTATCCATATTGACCTGAGTCCTCTTGGCCAGCTCTATAATGGCCCTGGCATCACAGGGCTTGCATACCACCGCTATCTTCATGTCGATAGCGCCATGCAGGTACTCCTTGAGAAACCGTGCGATATTGGGCGACGCACAGTGCAGCGACCCGGCGGTCTCTACCACCGTCTCCGGGTCAGTTATGAGCGTAGGGACCCCATCATACCTGTCACCACCCCTGGCTTTTACCGCCACCACGGCATCCACCATTTTGCTTTCCAGGGCAAGTCTAAGCAGTGCTGTCACTGCACCCCCGTATTCAGACTTGTTAAGGATCTCGTCGTCAGAAGACCGTGCAAGATACATGTCACCCTTCATTACGTTACCTCCCTTGATTCTTACTCTCCAGTTTTCCTGGCTTTGACTCCTTGGAAACCTCTGGTTGTCGCTCCTGCTCAGCCCTGTCCGGGTCTATTGCTTTGCCTTTAGTCTGGCAGCACAGACCTTTGTTTCGGCGCACTTGGCGCTCGGATCTAAGGCTGAAATCGTCAGCACGTTGGCACGGGATTCAGAAAAGTGGAAGGGGGCAAACAATAGCCCTGCAGGTACTTCATCGGTTATTTTGACTTCAGCTTTAATGCTCCCCCGCCTTGTCTCCAGGGTAACCATGTCCTTGTTGTTAAGCCCTGCCTTGCTGGCATCCTCAGGATTAACCTCAACGAAACCATGTCGAACCTCGTCTACCAGTTTTGGCGTTCTTCGGGTCATTGATCCTGTGTGATAATGAAAGATGCTCCTCCCGGTGGTCAGAACATAGGGATACTCCTCATCAGGGGGTTCTGCGGGAGGCTTGAACTCTACGGCCTGAAAATGTCCCAGCCCGTCAGCGGTGTTGAACTTCTCCAGGAACATAGTGGGCGTGCCCGCGTGGTCTTCCGACGGGCAGGGCCAGTGAATTCCTCCTATCGTGTTCGCTAGTCGATCGTAGGTTATCCCCTTGTATTGGGGAACACAGCTTCTTATTTCCTCAAATATATCTTCGCTCGAAGAGAAACCGAATTTGTCCTTGTAGCCCATTTTCTCCGCCAGCTTGCATATGATCCACCAATCAGGCCTGGCTTCACCAGGGGGTTCAACGACTTTGTTTACCTTTTGCACCCTCCTGTCTATCCAGGTATGGGTAGCCTCTCTCTCCACCCAGGTAGCCGCCGGCAGCACTACATGGGCAAGCTTAGATATCTCAGTGGGGAATATATCCTGGACCACGAGGAACTTAGCCTTTTCCAGAGCTTTCTTCACGTTGTTAACATCGGGAACTGCCATCATCGGGTCTCCACCGACCACGTACAGGTAAGGACATTCGTAGAGCATATCTATATAGGTAATACCGGGCTTGGTAGGCAGATTGTCCACTCCCCAGGCCTCTTCAAAGAATTTCGCAGTCTCCTCACCAACACGCTTGAATCCCGGGTAGAAGACACACAGGCAGCCCATATCACCACTCCCCTCACCATTGATCTGCCCTCTCATTGAGTTTATTCCACTACCTGCCTTACCGGCATGCCCGCAGAGAAGAGCCAGGTTGGCATGATTCCTGACATTGTCAGTGCCCACATAATGCTGGGACATGCCCTGGTCATAGAGAATGCATCCCCTTTCTGCCTTAGCATAAGTAATTGCCGCCTCTTTAATCTTTTCTAATGGCACCCCGGTGATTTCTTCTGCCTGTTTCAGGTCTATCTTGCCTAGAAAAGCGCGCAATTCATCAATCCCCGCTGTCCTTGACGCAATGAAATCTTTGTCCTCCAGTCCCTCCGCCAGGATGATGCTCATCATGGCATTTATCAGGGCAGCATCTGTGCCCGACTTCAGTTGCAGGTGTATATCAGCCAGATGTCTTGCCGTGGCCGTGTTCCTGGGGTCAGTGTAGATGATCTTGGCCCCCTTGCCTTTGGCTCTGTATATCCTTCGAGCTATCAAGGGGAATGTCTCTGTAATATTAACGCCAGCCAGGAAAATACAGTCCGCGAGCTCAATTTCGGGCTGGGACGTCTGCATTGCCCCTGAACCCATAGCAGGAATTAGAGCCGCGGCAGCAGGAGAGTGACATAATCTACCGCAGTACTCTACATTATTCGTACCCATCACCAGACGGGTAAATTTCTGCATTACATAAGCATCCTCATTGCTGTTCCGACATGAGGCTATGAATCCAAATTCATCCGGACCAGCCTCCTTCAGCTTGGACGAAATCAGGTCAAGGGCTTCGTCCCAAGATGTCTCCTCAAAGTTGCCATTCTTTCTGACCAGTGGCATTTTCAGCCTGTCTTCACTATACAGAAACTCATAAGCATTCTTGCCTTTAGGGCAATTTCCTCCCTGGTTAACCGGATGTTCCTTCCAGGGTTCCTGTCCGATTATTTTCCCATCCTGAATAACCAGGTCAATGCCACAGCCGCAACTACAGTAGGGACATATCGTCGATACATACTCAATGCTCACTTCTGACTCCTCTTGAGCGGACTCGGGCCAAGATTTCTTATAGTCTCGGTGAAATCTCTAATACTCTCAGCCATTTTTGGCCCCTCAGAGGCTCCAACCCATTGCAGTCTCAGTCTATCGCTATCAATTCCCATAGCCTCGAGGAAAGGCTTCAAGCCGCTCACCCTTCTTCTCGCGGATAAATTGCCCTTCATATAGTGGCAGTCCCCTGGATGGCAACCACTTATCAGAACGCCGTCTGCGCCCAGGGCAAAGGCTTTCAGAATCAGGAGCTCGTTGACTCTCCCCGAGCACATCACCCTTACCGTCCTTGCATTTGGCGGATATTGCAGCCTCGAGGTACCCGCCAGGTCAGCAGCGGCGTAGGAGCACCAGTTGCACAAGAAAGCAACTATCTTGGGCTCGAACTCGTCCATTGGCACCTCCTTGATTGTTGATGTGGCTCCCTGATACATTAGACAGCACGCGGCAAAATCCAAAAAAACAAAACAGCCAGATTTGATGCCGACGGACATTATACCCCGCTAGGGTATGATAAGGCAAAGGAGGTGATTCCTCGGAGGATACGATGGCTGAAGAAACGATATCAAAAGAAGTCATGTTGAACCGGCTAAGACGAATTGAGGGGCAGGTCCGGGGCGTTGAGAGAATGATCGAGGAAGGGCGTGACTGCGAAAGCATTATCACCCAGTTGGGGGCAGTGCGTTCGGCAACCGAAAGCGTAGCCGCGCTTCTGCTCAAGAATTATATGAAGCTCTGCTTTGACGGTGAAACGCCCCAATGCTCCAACATTGAGTCTCTGGCCCGGGCTATTGCTATCTGGAGCCGGCTACACATTGGGGATACTGTATAATTTGGAGAATCATTAGCCGACCCGGTAAGACCTGGGGCACTCGGATGGATAAGAGGCGCAGCCTGGAATTGAAGCCCGTCGGGGTAATTCATTCTCCTTACAAGCACCGGAGGGAGGCACGCTCCCGGACCAATAGAAGTGAGACGATCTCCCGGATAGAGGTTTTCGAGGAATTCGAAGAAGGCCTGAAAGATATCGAGGGATTCTCCCATATCATCATCATCTACTGGTTTCATAAGTCTCACGGATATAGTCTGCTGGTTAAGACCCCCTGGGACGACGCCTTGCACGGTCTCTTCACCACCAGGTCACCAGATAGGCCCTGCCCCCTGGGACTGACTGTAGCGGAGCTGGTGGCTAGGGAGAGGAATATCCTCACCGTCAAAGGGCTGGATGCCATAGACGGCACCCCTCTTCTGGATATCAAGCCCTATGTCGTTCCCATAGACGAAAGGTCGGTTGTCAAGGCCGGCTGGTTTGAAGGCAAGCTGGGGAAGGGGAAAGGGTGACAGGCAAAGTGCAGCCAAACCCGAATTAGCTACTAAGGAAAAACGCAAGTCAGGAGGTAATGAGATGGAGAAACACCGGCCGACATATGACGAAGCACTGTCCCTGCTCAAGGAATTCAACCAGGACGAAGGCTTATTGAAGCACGCCTATTGCGTGGAGGGGGTGATGCGCTACATGGCACGCAAGGCGGGTGAAGATGAAGAGGAATGGGGCATCGTTGGACTATTGCACGATTTGGACTACGAACGTTTCCCGGACCAGCATTGTAGCAAAGCAAAGGAGATACTGGAGGAACGGGGTTGGCCAGAGGAATACATAAGGGCCATCGTGTCTCACGGATGGGGCATAATGAATCAGGTCGAGCCCCAGAGCAAGATGGAGAAGACTTTGTACGCCGTTGACGAGCTAACCGGGCTCATCTCGGCAGTAGCCCTGGTCCGCCCCTCGAGAAGCGTGGCAGACCTGGAAGCCAGGTCGGTGATGAAGAAATGGAAGGACAGGTCATTTGCTGCCGGCGTGAACCGGTCTGTAATTGAAAAGGGGGCAACAATGCTGGGTGTGGAACTAAGGGACCTGGTCACGGACGTCATCATGGGGATGCGCCAGGTAGCCGGCAGGATAGGCCTGTAGCAGACAGGTCACCGGCAAACTAAGAACCCAAAACCGGGCCGGTACCGTGGACTCATCGCCGCCCCAAAATCGAACCAACAAAATCTCTTTTCCCGCGCACAAAACTATCGATGGACATTCGTTCTTTTCCTTCCAGTTGGACCTCCACAAGTTCCAGAACGCCACGGCCAGTTACCACTCCAACACCAGGCGCTTCCTTCAAGACTACTACTTCCCCCAGTGCCCCGCTCGCCCTACCCTCAAAAGGCACAGCTTCGTGCACTTTCAGCCTTTTCCCTTGCCACCAGGTATAGGAGCCTGGCCAGGGGTTATATGCCCTTACCCTCCGCCAGAGCTCAACCGCCGAAAGATGCCAGTCAATCTCGGCGTCTTCGCTTGTTATGGGCCTACTGTAGGTAGCCTGAGACTCATCTTGTACCTGTGGCTTCAGCTCGCCGGCAAGCCACCCGGGCAGGGTCTCCACCAGAAGCCTGGCGCCCACATCGGCCAGCTTGGAGGTCAGCGAGCCCGTGGTATCCGCAGAGTCAACCTCTACCTCCTCCTGAGCTAGAATCGGCCCGGTATCCAATCCCGCGTCCATCAGCATTATGGTAACGGCAGTCACTTCATCTCCCCAAAGAATGGTACTGGCCACCGGAGACGCCCCCCGGTGGCGCGGCAACAATGAAGGATGGACGTTCAGACAGCCAAATCTGGGCAGAGAAAGCACTTCGGAGGGGAGAATAAAGGCAAACGCGGCCACAATTATCAACTCCGGCTGAAAGCTGGCCAGCGTCTCCAGTACCTCGCCCGACCTCAGGGTCTTTGGTTGCACAACCGGTATTTCCCGGGCAAGCGCCAGCTTCTTCACCGGAGAAACAGCGACCCGGTGCCCCCTTCCGGCCGGTTTATCGGCCTGAGTGTATACGGCCACCACCTGGCAGGGGCTTCGGAGTACGGACTCCAATATGGTCGCCGCAAATTGCGGTGTACCCATAAACACGGTGCGCACTTTCATATCACGGAGTATTTTTTACAATTTCTCTCATTATGTCAAAGTTCGCCTAGAAAAGCTTTGGGGAAACTTGCTATCCTGTAAGAGGGTATTTCGCATCTTTCCCCCTTGCCTTGATACCCTTTTCAGTTATCCAAGTGGATGAGCCTTGCGGGGAACGGGTATAAATTGGAGTCAGCGAAGCAGATTTGGAAGAGAGCGCTCGGCGAGCTTCAACTTCAGGTTAGCAAGGCAAACTATGATACCTGGCTCAGCAGCAGCCAGGGTCTAAACTACGAGCACAATGTCTTCATCGTTGGCGTTCCCAACGTTTTTGTCGCCGAATGGCTATCAAAGCGCCTTTATCCCCTGGTAAGGAAAACCCTGGTCGATATCGTGGCCAGGGACGTGGATGTGCAGTTCCTGGTCAATAGCCCAGAGCAACAACTATCAGCCAGCTCTTCGGCCATCCACGCTGATGGCGGGACAAGCACCAGAGCTCCTCAGTACCGACTGAATCCAAAGTATACGTTCGATAACCTTGTGGTCAGCGATTTCAATCGTTTAGCTTACGCTGCTGCTGTAGAAGTAGCTGAGAATCCGGGAAGCAGCTATAATCCTCTTTTCATTCACAGCAGCACCGGACAGGGTAAGACTCACCTACTACACGCTATCGGGCATTTAACGACACACAATGGGCTGCGAATAGCCTACACTACCGCGGAACAATTTGCCAACGAATTTGTATCGGCTGTGAGAGAAAACCAGGTTGATAAGTTCCGCAGCAAATTCCGCAGTATCCAGATATTGCTACTTGACGACGCTCAGTTCCTGGTTGACAAGAAACAGACCCTGCAATGTTTCTTCCACACCTTCGACGAGCTGTACAGCAATAACCGTCAAATCGTCATCACCGCTGATTGTGCCCCCAAAGAGATGCAGCCGCTCAGCAACAAGCTAAAATCCCGCCTGGAAGGGGGCCTTGTTATTGACATGCAACCGCCCGATTTTCAAACGCGCCTTGATATTCTACGGGCTAAGTCAGAAAAGACCATGGCCGACCAGCTAGATGGAGTGCTGCGGATTGTGGCGGAGAAGGTGTGCCAGAATGTTCGCCAGCTCGAAGGAGCCTTGATTTGTCTGACTGCCCACGCTAAGTTAACAGGCACCAGGCTCACTCCCCAAGTAGTCAACAAGTTGTTAACAGCCGCACCCCGCAAACAGGACACAAAGTCACTGCTTCAGGCAGTCGCAGACCATTTCGACCTTTCCACAGAAGAAATAATCGGCAAGAAGAGGGACAAAAGGACCAGCCTGGCGCGACACATTGCGGTCTACCTAATGCGTGAAGAACACAACAGTTCTCTAACCGAAATCGGCTCCGTGCTGGGCGGCAGAAACCATGCCACGATTCTCCATGGCTACGAAAGGATAGCCGGTCAACTAGATCTTGATCCTCACCTTCAGGACCACGTTGCCGAGATCAAAAAGAAGATCAACTCCCAGAAGGGTCCCAAGAAGCCACATCAACCTGTGCACAAGTGATGCCGATTTGTGCACAACTTGTTGTTTCTCTATGCCTAGTTTTGTTCTAAGTCTCGCTTCATTGCATCACCCATCCGGACCAGAATGGCTTTACTTATTATAAGTATTACTTACCTACAAACATACTTAAGTCTATGGTAGGCTATGTATGTATGGTATACACGATAGAAATAACTATTAGAGGTGGAACTGGTGGAGATGGGTGTGTCAGCTTTCGGAGAGAGAAGTATGTGCGGTTTGGTGGGCCGGATGGTGGGGATGGTGGGGATGG
>CAYSBO010000001.1:49046-55263 GCA_964429285.1 uncultured Dehalococcoidales bacterium
GGCAAAGGCCGACCGGGAGAAGAAAGGTGTCTTGTCCTTGAGCTAAAGCCGATTACCGATATCTGTATCGTCGGTCATCCGAACTCGGGGAAATCCACCTTATTGTCGGCGCTCACCGGAGCCAGGCCCGAGATCGCCGATTACCCTTTTACCACCCGCGATCCGATTCTGGGGGTGATGGCGAGCGATAGAGAAGATTTTGTTGCTGCCGAAATCCCCGGCCTGGTGGAAGGGGCTCGCCTTGGCAAAGGCCTGGGGAACAAGTTTTTGCGCCATGTTGAAAGGACCGGGCTGCTGATCTTTCTATTGGACGGCGGTTCGCCCAGTGTCTTCGATGACCTGAGGCAACTGGAAGATGAGCTAGCTTCCTACAAACAGGACTTGGTGCGGAAGCAGAGGATTGTGGCCGTGAATAAGGTGGACCTGCCCCAGGTCGAGGCGCGTTTGGCTGAGGTCAGGAAGGAGCTGGACGGGCTTGGGGTGCCTGTCTTCTACATCTCTGCAATGAGCGGCCAGGCTGTGTTAGAATTGGCCACTGCAGCCATGGAAATGGTAGATCGGTGGAGGAAGGCTGACCAGAAAGGCTCCCAACCCCAAATAGCGGTATTCCGCCCCAAACCGAGAAAATAGGATAGTGAACATAGGCGTCCTTGGTGGTACGTTTGACCCTATCCATGTAGGGCATCTAATTGTCGCGGAGGAAGCCAGAATAAAACTGGGATTTCAGGAAGTTCTTTTCGTGCCTGCCGGGCAGCCCTTGCTCAAGCCCGACCGCAATATTACCCCGGCCACCCACAGGGTAGAAATGGTACGCCGTGCCATAGCTGACAACCCTCATTTCAAGCTTTGTACCCTGGAGGTGGAGCGCCCGGGCCCCTCCTATACTGTGGATACCATGATGATGCTACGCGAGCAGCTGGGTAATGAAGCCAGTCTTTTCTTTCTCCTCGGACGTGATACCTTGGCCGAATTGCCTTCGTGGAAGGAGCCACAGGAACTAATTCAGTTATGCAGACTGGTGGTTGCCCCCAGATTAGGCTCCGGGAACTTGAAGCACCTGGAAACGGCAATACCAGGCCTGCTGGACAGCGTTATTCAGCTTGATATGCCGGTAGTCGGGATTAGCTCCTCGGGAATTCGCCAGCGCCTGGCTGAAGGGTTGTCCATTCGCTATCTGGTGCCCGCTGACGTAGAAGAATACGTGACAGAACACAAGATATACCCGACATCCGCGGGATAACATGGTCCTTCAGCCGCCTGCTTCGCGTTATGATATATACGTCGAAGCGCCAGTTCACTAAACGAGATTATCGGCGGTGAGTTGCCATCGTACTTCCCTCCTCAGGTTGAAGGGACCTCATGGTCAAATATCCAGGTTTTTCACGCTCTGGGCATGGGCCTGGATGAATCTCTTGCGAGGCAGAACTTCGTCACCCATCAGCATAGCGAAGACCTGGTCGGCGACCATAGCATCTTCCACCTGTACCTGGAGCAGGGTTCTGCTGGCAGGGTTCATGGTGGTCTCCCATAGCTGTTCGGGACTCATCTCCCCCAGTCCTTTGTACCTCTGGATTTCCGTTTTGTCTTCCTTAAGCGTCTTGAGTTTTGCTTCCTTCTCCTGTTCGGAGTGGAGCCAGAACTCCTGCTTACCTGACTTCATGCGATAAAGGGGCGGCTGAGCAATGTAGAGATAGCCCCCGGTGATTAGCTCTGTCATGTGGCGGAAGAAGAAGGTAAGGAGTAAGGTACGAATATGCGCGCCATCGACGTCGGCATCGGTCATGATGATTATTTTGTGGTAACGGAGTCTGGAGCTATCGAACTGTTCGTCGGTGTTGGACCTTAATGCTGTGACAATAGCCCTCAGGTCTTCGTGCACTATTATCTTCTCTTTGGAAGCCTTCTCCACGTTGAGTATTTTGCCCTTTAGTGGCAGAATAGCCTGAAAGCTGCGGTCCCGTCCCTGTTTGGCCGAGCCGCCGGCTGAAGGGCCTTCGACCAGGTAGAGCTCGCATTTTGCCGGGTCTTTTTCTGAACACTCGGCCAGTTTGCCCGGCAGGATCGATGCTTCGAAGCTATTCTTCTTCAGAACCAGGTCGCGAGCCTTGCGTGCCGCCTCTCTCGCTCTGGCGGCGGTAAGGCACTTCTCTATGATTGCCTTGGCCTCATTCGGATGTTGCTCCAGGTAGAGAGACAAGCTGTTTGCCACCGCAGATTCAACCTGGCTTTTTACCTCGGGATTTCCCAACCTTGCCTTAGTTTGCCCCTCAAACTGGGGTTGGGGCAGCTTTACGCTGACGATGGCCACTGCTCCTTCGCGTACGTCCTCCCCGGTTAAGTTGGGGTCACTATCCTTGAGAAGTTTGGCATTGCGGGCATAATCGTTGAAAACTCGGGTTAGTGCCGAGCGGTAGCCGGTAAGATGGCTGCCGCCATCTCTGGTATTCACGCAGTTGGCGAAGGAAATGGTGGACTCTGTGAAGCTATCATTGTACTGCAGAGCTGCTTCAATTATGGTGCTATCTATGGTAGCGGACACGTAGATTGGGTAAGGGTGGACTACGTTTCTGTTCTTGTTCAGGCGGCGAACGAAACTGGCTATTCCCCCGTCGAAGTAGAATGTCTTCTCCTGATCGTTTCGCTCATCTTTGATAGCGATTTCCACTCCCCCGTTCAGGTAGGCGAGCTCCTTCAGTCGCTGACAGGCCATGTCGAAATCGTAGATAATATCCTCGAAGATTTCCTCATCGGCAAGGTAAGTGATGGAAGTGCCTGTATCCTCGGTATCCCCAGCAATTCGTACATTGCCCTTGGGGAGCCCCTGCTCATATTCCTGCCGATGAATTTTGCCCTGGCGTCTGACCTCAACATTGAGCCAGGAGGACAGGGCATTTACCACGGACGCGCCAACCCCGTGCAAACCGCTGGATACGCCGTAGACGTGCTCGCTGAACTTGGCTCCGGCATGCAGACGGGTCATCACTGCCTGCAGAGCGGTGATTCTTTCTCCTGGGATGGTCTCTGTGGGGATGCCGCGTCCATTATCGGTGACGGTGACGCTATTGTCCCTATGGATTGTTATGTTGATTCGGTCACAGCAGCCGGCCATGGCTTCGTCTATGCTGTTGTATACTATCTCGTAGAGGAGCTGGTGCAGCCCGTGCCGGTCGGTGCCGCCTATATACATGCCCGGGCGTAAGCGGACGGCCTTGATTTCATCTAAGATCTGGATATCTTTGGCGGTGTATTCGTGATTTGCGTTGTTATTCATGTCGCCTATGGCATAAAAGGGGACTGGAACAGATGGGGGAAACAGTGTGGTCTTCCACTTGTCCTTGACGATGATGCCACTCTCGATATTATACCATATCGGACATCGGCTGTGCTACTTCTGACCTTGATGGCGTCAAGGCTTGAGGACTGTGACTATTTCAGCGAGAGGAAGGGTTTTCTGTTCTCCATTTCTCATGTCTCGCACTACTGCGTTTCGGTTTCTGATCTCTTGTTCTCCCAGGATGAGGGTGTAGGTACTGCCTGAAGAATTGGCTTGCCTCATCTGTGCCTTCAGGCTCTTGTCACCTGTACCCATGACGACGGCAAGACCAGCTTTCCGCAGTTCGGAGGCAATCTTCACCGCTTCAGTCTTGGCTTCCTCTCCCAGGTAAGCGACAAAAGCGAGGGGCTTGGGCAGGGAAGGGATAGCCAGTTCCTGTTCCTTCAGGTTGGATATTATCCTCTCCAGCCCGGCCGCAAAGCCAACTGCCGGCGTTGGCTTTCCTCCTAGGGCCTCGACGAGATCGTCATAGCGACCACCGCCGCCCAGCGTGCTCTGGCCCCCTTTCTCTTGAGGCTCAACCTCGAACACCGTCCTGGTATAGTAGTCCAGACCACGGACCAATCTATGATTCAGGTAGAAAGGGATGCCCAAAACCCCCAGATATTTCTGGACGCTTTCGAAGTGGAGCTGGCATTCAGCGCATAGATAGTCCGTGATTTTCGGTGCTGTTCTGGCTACCTCTTGACAGGGCGCTTGCTTACAATCCAGCAGGCGCAGCGGGTTTCTGGTGAACCGGACCCTGCAATCGGGGCAAAGGCGGTCTAGGTACTGGGAATAATGCTGCCTCAGTACTTCCAGGTAGCGGGGTCGGCAAAGCTTGCAGCCAATGCTATTCAGTTGAATAGAAATTCCGGATAGCGCCAGGGACAGGAACAATCGCCAGGCCATTTCTATTACTTCGGCATCCAGAGCAGGGTCGGCTTCACCCAGGGCCTCAAAGCCAAACTGGTGGTGCTGGCGGTATCGGCCGGACTGGGGACGCTCGTATCTGAAGGTCGGCCCCATGTAGTAAAGCTTCACGGGTTGGGGCAAGTTAAACAGTCCGTGCTCCAGATAGGCCCGGCAGACCGGCGCCGTCCCCTCCGCCCTTAGAGCCAGTTCTTGTCCTCCCTTGTCTTCGAAGATATACATCTCCTTGTCCACGATGTCCGTACCCCCGGCTACGGTCTTGGTGAAAAGCTGGGCGTCTTCGAATATCGGGGTGCTGAGCGGTTGATAGCCGTAGAGTCGGCACAAAGAGACAGCCTTTTCTTCTACGTATTTCCAGTAAGCCTGTTCTTCCGGCAGGATGTCGGACGTTCCCCGGGGCGCTTTGTACAAAGGAATCCTCCTCGATTATCCGTTAGTTTACCACACTTACCGTGGTGATTGGCAGGAATGACGGCATAGAAGTTCGCGGGCAAGAATTCAGAAGCCTGAGCCGCTTTGGAATTGAGCTTGGAAGACTAGGACCCGTAATGTGCGCCGCAACGCCGGGCAGGGCTTCCTGCCAGATTACGGGAAGACCGTGGCGCCGGCCCTCAGGCGCCCCCTATCACGCAGTGGCGAATCCGGATATGGGGGCTACCGTTGGAAACGGGTAGCGGGTATTGTCCCCCTTTGCCACAGCCGCCGCCCTGGTTCATGTCCAGGTCGTTGCCTGTCGCGTCTATATTCTGCAGGGTAGCAAAAACGTTACCGGTCAGCACCACCGGGCGCAGCAGCTCTGCGACTCTGCCCTGGCGGATCATGTAAGCTTCTCCGGCCGAGAAGGTAAACATCTCCAGCCCGGTCGTCCCGCCGTACCAGTCCCTTACATAGATGCCCTCTTTGATGTCGCCAAGCAGTTCCTGGAAAGAAGCGCTGCCCGGCTCGATGAACGTATTGGACATTCGCACTATCGGGGGGAAACGGTGATTGATGGCCCGGGCGTTGCCGGTAGCCTTCTCTCCCATCTTGGCCGCCGTTTCCCGTGAGTGGAGCCTTCCCTCCAAAATGCCCTCCCTGATAAGGTAGGTCTTTCCTGTAGCGGTACCTTCGTCATCATATTTATAGCTGCCCCGCAAGCCGGGAATGGTCGGGTCATCAACGATGTTCAGATGCTTGCCGCCGAATCTCTTGCCCAGGACCATGACCTGCCGCAGGTTATCGTTTTGATAGACGAAATCTGACTCGGACAGGTGTCCGAAGGCTTCATGAGCAAAGACCCCGGCCAGGATCGGGTCCAGAATAACAGTGTACTCTCCTCCCTTTAGCTGGGGGGCAGAAAGCAGGGCTGCGGCACGCTTCGCTATCTCTCTGGCCCGCTCGTGTTGAGCTTCCACGGCGGAAAACTCGCCTGGGCTGCCCAAACTCAGTCCCGCCTGCTGGACTTCACCGTTCTCCCGGGCTATAGCTGTCAGTCGTACAGCGAGATCGGGTTTTGCCTGCTCTATGTAGCTACCTTCGGAGTTGGCGAAAACAACCTTGCGCCTGGCATCACGATAGTTGATTCTCGAGCTTTGAATCTTCGGACTGCTCAGCATAATGTCATTGTATTCGTCCAGGAGCTCTTTCTTGGCGGCCAGTGATATAGCTGCCGCATCTTGCTTCAATTGTGGAGACACTGTGTCCACTACGGGTTCTGCGGCGAAGAGCTTGAACGATTCCCTGCTGGCTAACGTTGCCTCCTCAACCGCCAGAGCCACCTTTTCCCGCAGCCTCTCAAGTCGCTCAAAGCTTACGAACCCCCAGCTGCCCCGGACCAGAGCGCGGATATTGCCGCCCGAACTTTGGGCCCTGCCTATCTCCTCCAGACTCTCCCCTCTGTATACAATGCTGGTGGTCTGGCTCTCCTCAAAACGAATTTCAACATAGTCGGCATCGTGCCCCTTCAGGGCGTCGGCGAATTGATTGCGCATG
>CAYSBO010000002.1:0-42601 GCA_964429285.1 uncultured Dehalococcoidales bacterium
TGCGTCGTTAGCCTGTTTTCTGTCCTTCTTTCTTTCTTCGGTTAACTCATTTACTTTGGCTTCCCAACCAGATACATCCTCTTCGGGCGAAAGGTCCAGTTTGTTCAGAATATTTTCACCTTTGGAGCTATTGGGAATAAGGAGGATACTGCCGCTCTTTGTGCCCAGCGTTCCTATATGCAAATCTTGGCCACCGGTGGCAGAAAACTTATCACATATCCGGCACACCGGCCGCATCGGCTTACCGTTCCAATTCTGCGAGGCATCCTCAAACGCTTTATCACCCTGCTTTGGATCCTTGAAATAGTCTGCCAACGGCATCACGCCAGGACAGTCCATAGTGATAAGGATTATATTCTCGACGTCTACTTGCGCAAGCTTAGCTAGCTCAATTGTTGCCTGCGCCTCACAGGGCCGTACGATAGCAGCTATTCTTTTGTTCCCCTTTCCACGTCTTGTAAGGCCGGAAATAACTCTAGCTCCCTGGACTGGCATAATTGGAGGCAACATAGAAGATCCTTCAAGAAATGCCTCATCTCGAACTAAGAAGTAGGCAAACGAATCGCCAGTCGGCGCTCTGGCAGGAATAAGGATAGCATCAAAGCAATCCTGACTAAGCGCCTGCCTTACAAGGTTGAGGATGCCTTTTTCCACACCCTCTTTTGCCTCCAGAATTGCCCCTTTTCGAGTAACAGCCATATCAACTCCTTATCAATCTTACAAGCTCCCGCTGTGAAATCGCTAAGCCATATATTTCTTGAGGACGACGAGCACAGGTTACCCTGGCCAGAGCCTCAGCTCTGCCCAGCTACTTGTCTCCTCAAGCTAGCAATATCTCAGCTGGTCTTTACTTATCCTATCTGCCTGTAGAACTCCCTTACAAATTCTGCATGGGTCGGACGAACCAGAAGTAGGCTAATGTCCAGCATCCGAATACGATAAAGGCACCATTCAGTATAGAACTGAGGGCAAGCTGGGGTACTCCAGTAAGAATATGGGTTATGTTACAACCGCCACCAAGGGCTGCTCCAAACCCCATAATACAGCCACCGAAGAATGTCTGGATTAATACTTTGGGCGCTGGCGCTCGCAGCGTAGCTTCACCAGCTATTTTAGCTCCTATAAAAGCCCCGAGGATGGTGAAGAGTAGCGTTACAGATAGCCACCCGATGAGGTTTTGGCCCAGTAGCAAGCTCTGCATAGTTGTCCAGTACCCACCGCAAATAGCTAGGCCGTAGCTCCTGCCAGCAGCAGTCGAGGCGATGAAAGCAAGTATTCCTATAATAGCAATAACGATCGCAGTTGCCTGCCATCCCCAACCCCGCTTGAATATCTTGGTACCTATGGAAGCATTTTCCTCTTTCCTGGATGACCCCTCACCGCGTTTGGAACGGATAGCCCAGATAATAAGAGCGACCCCTGCAATCCCAAAGGCCAGCATATGATGAGGTATGCCGAACACATTAGCCAGCGTGAGGTTCGCTCCATCCGCCAATGTGACTGTTGTTGCGCCTCTAAGCCACGCAACAAAAGGCTGGAAGACACCCATTGTAGTCATAAGCCCCACGAGTATTAAACCAAGGACCGCTGACATTGCGCCTACCATACCCTCTCCAAAGCGGTATGTGATCCCACTCGCACATCCACCTGCCACCACCATGCCGATGCCAAAAATGAAGCCACCCAATATATTAGCACCCCAAAAGAACGTGATGGGACTTATAGTAATCACCCCTGCCATATCCAGGGCTGCGAATGCCACCATCTGGATAAGAATGGCAAGCCCCACCGCCTTCAGGAGCGCATACTCCTTAAGTACGATGATGTCCCTAAAGGCAGAGTTCATGCAGAACCTGCCCCTCTGCAAGGCAAACCCAAAGGCTAAGCCAACGGGAATGCCGAGGAAGATCAATGGGCTCATTTCTATCCCCCCTTCGCCTCGATGAATATTTTGTGGTTGGGGCCATCAAGTCGCTCTACTTTCAGCACCTTGTGCCCGTTCTTTTCAGCGTTACCGGGGATACGTTCTACTGAGAGCGGATAATCAACCAGCACCTCCAGTATTTTGCCCTGTTCCATCTTTTTGAGCTTTACCATAGTCTTAACATCGGGATTGGGACAGATTTCTCCTCTCACATCCAGAGTCTCGTCGGCTTTGATCTCTTCTGCCATGTTCCTTCTCCTTTCTTAAGTACTTACTAATGAACTATACCTTAGCCTGGCTAAAGCAAAGTCAAGCCAGTTATCTGTCTTTAGCCACAGGCGCCATCACCTCCATCTGGCGGTGTTGGCACTGCCTCACCAGCACCGGTCTCGAACGGATAATCCAAGCTCGTGTCTGGATTGAACCCACCAGGGGCAATATCCGTATCCTTCGTCCAGGAAGTCATGCCCCAATGCAGGTTGACTGCATTGTAGCCAAGTACATTTAGGATAGCCGTGGCCTGGCTTCCGGTACGGCCGGTGTAGCAGTAGACAACGATCTGCCTACTGGGGTCAAGTTTTTGCAGATTTTCCCTTTTCGCTATGCCAGTGAGGGCTATATTAACTGCTCCGGGAATATGGCCTTTGGCGTACTGTTCAGCAGTACGAACACTGATGATTATGGGGTCGTTAGCTGGGTCGCCACCGGTGATCAGAGCATAGACGTCTGTAGCCGATATATCTTTATGTGAGCCACTAGCATAGTTGTAGCAGGCAGTTCGAATAATCTCTGTCGGGCTTGTCGAGGCTGTGTTCTCAATCGTAGGCAGAGGGTAGGTCTCATTAAACGTGTTAGCCGTCATCTCAATGGGGTAGTCCATGGCACTCTCCGGGTCGAAACGATAAGGAGCTACCTCGGTATCCTTTGTCCAGCCAGTCATTCCCCATTTAAGGTTGGTGGCATTATAGCCACACAGATTGAGAAGTGCAGCTACCCTACTCCCAGTGTGCCCGGTGTAACAGTAGACCACGATTTCCTTGTCTTGAGGCAGCCTGGTCAGGTTCCCTGTCTTGAAGACTCCCGCCATGGGTATGTTGACTGCTCCCGGGATATGGCCTAGCTCGTAGATATCGGGTGCCCGGATGCTGAGTATGAAGGGATCGTTATCCAGGTTACGGTCGAGGAGGTTGGAGCACAGGTCTTTTTCCGCCATGTTCCATACGGTGGTGGGCGCATTCAGGTACCCGTCTGCTGCCTCGCGGATGACTTCAAACTCCGATACGGCTGGTGCCTCTGGGGTAGCTCCTGCTAACACTGGTACAAGTACAAGTAGAATGATTCCCAGAACGAATAGGGCAATCCTTTTCATTTTTTATCCTCTCTTCTTGGCATTTTGTGTCTTCCTTCGTTTATTTTAGTAGTGCTTCGACCTCTTGATAGATCTCTGTAAAGGTGAAATGCTTCAATTTCGCCGCGCCGGAAGGACATGCAGCGGCACAGTTTCCGCAACCGTGGCACAGGACCTCGTTTGCAACTGAGATTTTCCTGTATTCGTCGAAGGTAATGGCCCCAAAGGGACAGACATCAATGCAGGTTTTACATCCAGCACAGAAGGTCTCAGATATCTCGCATACTCTCACCTCCAGTTCTAACTTTCTACCTGGAACCAGTGCCGACAGTATCTTGCCTGCTGCCGCCTCTGCCTGAACCATTGACTCAGCAATGCTTTTGGGCCCTTGAGCACAACCAACGACGAATATCCCCTCCACGGCGGATGCTACCGGTGAGAGGAGCTCATGCTCTTCAGCATAAAAGCCCCTTTCGTCTTGCTGGAGCTTAAACATCTCAGCAAACTTGTGGGCATCGCCGCTCGGTTCCATCGCCGGCAGCAGAATTACCATATCTGCCTGTAAGTTCCCTTTTTGAGCGGTTTCCGTTTCATATTTGATGGCTAGACCTCTTTCGCTGCCAGTAACCTCAGTCCTGGCAGAGCGGACAAACTCAGCTCCGAGCTTCTTCGTGTCTTCGTAGAACTTCTGATACGCCTTGCCCGGAATGCATAGATCAGAGTAGAGATGAGATATTTTGACCTTGGGAAGCTGCGATTTCAGCACCCGGTCAAATTTCAGGGAGTACAGGCAGCATACCTTGGAGCAGTAACCCTTCTCTTCTCGGCCTACACAATGAATAATAGCTACTGATTCGGGGGGCTTGCCATTGTTGAGCAGGATTTTGCCACCGCCAGGCGCGTCAGCTAGGTTCATTTCCTCGAATTCCATGCTCGTATAAACATCATCGAGCTTTCCGTATCCATACTGGGCCAGTTTACTGACATCAAACGGCTCAAACCCGGTTGCCAGGACCACGGCTCCAACATTGAATTTCGATTGGTCGTCCTGTGCCTTCGTTCTCAGTGTTACTTCGAAGTTTCCGAGGAACCCTAGAACTTGCTCAACCTCGGTCTCGGTGAGCACCTCAACATTTCCGTTTTCCCCAAGGCTTTTTACTTCCTCTTCAACAAGCTTTGAGCCAGATTCCATGTTGGTGAATAGCGTGCTAAAGCTCTTTACTTTGCCTCCAAGGGAAGCATCTTTCTCAACAAGGTATACCTTCCTATCGGGAGCAGCAAGGACATTGGCGGCTTTGATCCCGGCAATACCGCCACCAATCACCAGCACGTCCGGATTGCAGTCTACCTCTGTCTTTTCCAGGGCTTCCTGGTAATGTACCCTGTTGACGCCGGCCGTTATCAGCCTTATTGCCTTCTCCGTGGCTTCCGTTCCGTCCGGCGTAACCCAGGCACACTGCTCCCGTATGTTGACAAGCTGACAGAGCTGGGGATTGAGACCTGCCTGTTCGCATACATTCATGAAGGTCACCTCATGCTGCCTCGGCGAGCAAGCGGCAATCACCACATGCGTCAAGCCATGCTCTTCAATGCTTTGCTTCAGGTATTCTTGTCCGTCCCCGGAACACAGAAGCTTATACCTGTCAACAACTGCCACGTCTTTAAGAGGCGAGAGTGCAGCGATCACCCTGTCGATATCTATTTTCTCGGCTATGTTAGTGCCGCACTCACATACATATACACCTATTTTCTTCGCCATGTGCTATTCCTCTACCTTCTTAGTGCCAGTACTCTTCCAGCTGCTGCCTCTGCATCAGCTATCGTCTCAGCAATATCTTTAGGGTTTTGGGCACACCCGGCAATAAATATGCCATCTCGTGGGGTAACTACGGAAGTAAGATCCGGTTCCTTCTCACTGAAAAAGCCGTCCTGCCCCTGGGAAATACCTAGAATCTGTGCCAGTTCTGCTGAATCCGCCGCCGGTTCGAGCGCTGGGTTGAGTATAACCATATCCACGGTCAGTGTATTATCCTTGCCATCTTCCGATTTGTATTTGATGTCCAGTCCCTTACCTGACTGTGAGACTTCAGTTACCGTAGCCCTGATGAAATCAACCCCGCCTTCCTTTACCTCCTGGTAAAACTTCTGATAGGTTTTGCCAGGGATAGAGAGGTCGGTGTAAAACTGGGTTATTTTGACTTTGGGTAGTTTGTGCTTAACAAAGTGCGCGATTTTGAGAGAAGCCATACAGCAGACTGAAGAGCAGTAGCCCTTCTCCTCTCGCCCTACACAATGAATAATGGCCATTGATTTCGGCTGTTGTCCGTTCTTGAGGACTATTTGTCCCTGAGTAGGTCCGTTAGAGGCGCATACCCTCTCAAATTCCATGGCAGAATAGACGTTGTCCAACTTCTTGTATCCAAACTGGCTGATTCCACTGGGGTCAAATGACTTGAAACCGGTGGCCACAACAATGGCGCCAACCTCAATTTCGAGCTCTTCATCCTGCTGGTTGAAGTCAATTGCTTCGAATACGCAGGCTTCCTGACAGGCCTGGCACTCTTGCCCTTTAAAACGCAGGCAATTCTCTGTGTCAACAACGGGAATGGCGGGCAAAGACCCGGCACACGGGACATATATTGCCTTTCTCTTTGAGAGCCCCTCCTCAAATTCGTTGTCTACCTCTACCGGGCAGGGATCGAAGCAGGCACCGCAACTGATGCAGCTTTCCATGTCAACGTAGCCCGCCCTTTTCTTGATTTTCACCGAAAAACTGCCCGGAGAGCCGCTGACAGCTTCTACCTGGCTGAGCCTCAGAAGTTCAATATTCTTATTGTCCAGTACCTCTTCCAACTTCGGTGCCATGATACAGCCTACGCACTCCATGCTGGGGAATGCATCTTCGAGCTTAATTACATTGCCACCGATATATGAGTTCTTTTCAACGAGGTATACCTGTCTCCCTGACTTAGCCAGCAGTGAGCTTGCCTCAACGCCAGCAATCCCGGCACCGATAACGAGTATCGAGTTGTTTTGTCCGCTGTTGTTCATTTCATCTCCATCGCTATATCACAACCTTTTGCTTCGTAGGGTTGGGCCCCATTTGCCTGACTTTGTTGGCAAATTCGTTGGTTACCTCGGCGAACCTTTGCCCTTCAGTGGCTGATATCCACGCTAGCATGAGCCTGTCTGACTCCAGGCCTAATGTTTCAAGGGTTTGCTTAAGAAGGGCAAATCTTCGGCGGGCATAATAGTTCCCTTCCCTATAGTGACAGTCTCCCGGATGGCACCCAGCAATGAGCACGCCGTCTGCACCACGCAGCAGAGCTGTAGCCGCAAGAACCGGGTCAACCCTGCCAGAACACATCACCCGGATAACCGAGAGAAACGAGGGGATTTCTAGCTTCGCCGTCCCGGCAAGGTCAGCAGCAGCGTAAGTACACCAGTTGCACAGGAAACCAACTATTCGAGGTGTAAATTCTTTCGCCATGAATATCCCTGCTCAGAACTGGACCTGGGCCTTGAAATTTCCACCTCCCTCATCCACGCACATAAGCAGCGTCTTGCCCGCCTTCTTGCACCAACCTTCCATGCTGTGGGGGAAGGTGTCGCAGTCAGAGAGCACCTCTACAGTGTCTCCCGGCTGGACATTTTGTTTGGCATAGACAGCCAACTTGAGCACCGGCTCGGGGCATTTGAGTCCCTTGTAGTCTAGATTATGTGTTGCCATCTGAACCTCCTTTAAATGTTATTTATGCTAATTCTTTATTTCTGCCTTTTTCAATAATCCTTGACCCTTAGAAAGAGAAAGTCAGCTGGGCATCCCTGGCTTCATCGAGAAACGTAGGAGCGTCCACGACTTCCACTCCTTCTCTTAAATCTTCTCGCTTAATACCCTTGACTCCGAATGCCAGCTCACAGAGCAGCACCCTGCCTCCCAGAATCTGAAAGCCTTCAAGCAGTCCCATTAGGTCAGACCAGCCCTTGGCTTTCGAATTAATATTCTCCAGTGCTCCCTTCACCAGGGCCGGTGCTCCATCGGGCTCGAAAAACAGCACCACATCGTCGCCACCCGCCACTGCCGCGGAGCCGAGAACAAAAGTAGGGAAGATACTCCGTTCATCTGCCCCGTTAACCGTAATCGCTACTTTAGCCATATTGTGCCTCCTTTACTTTTTGCTCTTCTGCTTCTGTGATGTCCTCAGAGATCACAGAGCCTAGTTATCTGGCTCACCTCAATCGTGAAGACTAATTTGCCTGGGCTCTCCGTCTGAACTGGCTTGGTCCAAGCTGCTTTATTTCTTCCGTGAAGCTCTTGACGGTCTCAGCCACCTTATGCCCCTCAGATGCTGAGATCCATTCCAGCTTGAGCCTGTCGGGTTCAATTCCCATGGCTCCAAGGAAAGGCTTCATAGCTCTGATTCTTCTCATGGCGTTCAAGTTGCCCTTCAGGTAATGACAGTCTCCTGGATGGCAGCCAGAGACCAGGACGCCATCAGCACCAGCGGTAATTGCCCTAAGTGTCAGCAGTTCATTTACCCTGCCGCTACACATCACCCTGATTATCCTTACATTGGGAGGATACTGCACTCTTGAAGTGCCAGCCAGGTCAGCACCGGCGTAAGAGCACCAGTTACAGAAAAAAGCTACTATTGTTGGTTCGAAGTCCTCCATCTATTCTCTCAATTGAGCAGAGGGAGCAGTTCAAGTCCGCCTCTACTTCTCAGGTCAACAAAACTGATAACTGATAGCATACTTGTCGAAGAATGTCAATTTTCTCTCAAATACTCATCAACATCTGCGGCTGCCCGTTTACCGGCCCCCATGGCGCTTATGACAGTAGCAGCGCCAGTCACTATGTCCCCACCAGCCCAGACTCCTGTCCTGGAGGTTCTGCCTCTCTCATCAGCGACGACAGTGCCATGCCTGGTCATCTCTAACCCTGGTGTGCGCCTGGGCAGAAGGGGGTTAGGCCGTGTTCCCAATGCTGGGACGAAAGTATCAATGTCCATAGAAAATTCACTCCCCGGCTTTTCTACCGGACGTCTCCTGCCACTATCATCCGGTTCGCCCAGCTCCATCTCAACACACTCCATAGCTTTCACCGAGCCGTGGGCATCAGGGACTATCCGCACAGGCAGGGTTAGTAGTTTGAAGACGACCCCTTCCTCCTTGGCATTCTCCCTTTCTTCCAGCCTGGCTGGCATTTCAGCTTCAGTGCGACGATAGACAATGTAGACGTCGTCGGCGCCCATTCTCAACGCCCACCTGGCCGCGTCCATGGCGACATTACCGGCGCCAACGACAGCGACCTTCTTGCCGACCTTCACAGGCGTGTCATATTCGGGGAAGAGGTAGGCTTTCATGAGGTTAAGTCGGACCAGAAACTCATTTGCCGAGTAAACCATCTTTGAGTTCTCACCCGGTATATTGAGGAACATTGGTGCACCGGAGCCAATGCCAAGAAATGCTGCATGGTAGCCATCGGCCAATAGCTCATCAAGAGTCGCTGACCTTCCGATTACCTGGTTGAGCTTCAGTTCCACACCCAGTATGCTGGTCAAGTAGTCGACCTCCGCCTGGACAATGTTCTTGGGCAGCCTGAATTCCGGTATTCCATAAATAGTCACACCTCCCGGGAGGTGCAGAGCCTCATACATGACGACCTTATGTCCGGCTTTAGCTAAATCAGCCGCGCAGGTGAGCCCGGCTGGCCCTGACCCAATAATGGCCACCTTCTTGCCCGTAGCTTTGGGCAGGTCAATCTTGAATACACCCGATTCCTCCTGGTTCTCTCGTGCCCAGTCAGAGATAAACCTTTCTAGCCTACCTATGGATACGGGCTCCCCCTTCTTCCCCAGGGCACAGTTTTTTTCACACTGTGTCTCCTGCGGGCAAACCCGACCACAGATGGCAGGAAGGCTGTTGGTGTTATAGACAATTTTAGCCGCCGTGGGCAAGTCCCCCTCGGCTATAGCTTTAACAAAACTCGGGATATCTACGTTAACAGGGCAGTCAGGGACACACCCGGGCTTCTTACATTGAATGCAACGTTTTGCTTCCTCAACCGCCTGTTCATAGGTGTAACCGTGTGCCACTTCGTGAGGATTTCGCCTGCGAACCTCCGGAGGTTGCTTACTCATAGGAGTACGGTTCAACTTTAGTTTCTCAGCCATGGCTATTTTTACTTCCTGCCTGAAAGTGAGACGAAATCCTTTCCGACATGTTCATCACAAAGGGCGGCGACTCTCTCTTCGTGGGAATAGGCTCTTTTTCGTGATTCGAGTTCATCCCAGTCTACCAGATGTCCATCAAACTCTGGCCCATCGACACAGGTGAACTTGGTCTCTCCGCCTACGGAGGCCCGGCAAACACCACACATCCCGGTCCCGTCCAGCATAATGGGGGTTAGAGATACAATTGTTTTTATGCCATATGTTTTGGTGAGTTCGCATAGAGTTCTCAGTGTAGCAGTGGCCACACTCATGGCAATCACACGGTCAATCTTCTCCCTCTCAAAGATCTCTCGGAGAAAGTCCAGTCCTGTGTATCCCTCTGAGCCATCATCTGTGGAAATGTAAAAATCGTCGCTTAGAGCTTTCATCTCAGCTTTGAGAATGAGAAGTTCCTTGTTTCTAGCACCAATCACAGTGATTAATCTGTTGCCTGCCTCCTTGAAGGCAGCTACCTCGTAGGCCATGGGGCCAATCAGTACTCCACCTCCCAGGCAGAGAACAGTACCAAACTTCTCAATCTCCGTTGGGTTTCCCAGTGGACCAGTTACGTTGTCGATGTCTTCCCCCTCGCTGAGTGTTCCCAGTCTTCGCGAACTCTTACCTACTTCATTGAATATCAGTCTCACCGTACCCTTGCCCGGGTCGGTACCGCTGATGGTAAGAGGGAATCTCTCCCCTTTCTCGCCCATCTGTATGACGACGAATTGCCCTGGCCTGGCCCTAAGGGCAATATCGGGATTCTCGAACTCCATGAGTTTTATCTTGGGCGCTAGTTCTTTTTTTACTACTATCCTGTTCATGGCTGAGTTTCTACTCTCCTTTCAACGCCGAGACTGCATTGGTGAAGGAATCGAGTTGATCGTTGAAGTCTCCCAAGTGCTTGGGTGAGGTCTTATGTACTTTGAACCTGTTCTCAACTCCCATCATCCTCAGGCCAGTCGTAAGGACTTTGATATTGTCCTCGGCTGTTCCCCTTGACTCTTTGGACTTACAATAGTCATCAGAGCAAGCAACAACAAGCACGCCGTCAAAACCATAGTGGAAGGCCTGGAAGACATTTATCGGGTCGAGCTTGCTGAAACAGGGTATTTCGAGGAGGGCAACGTTAGGTCTAATGAAGCCAGTCTCGTTTTTGTCAAGGTTGGTAAATTCTGCCCACTGGCAGCAAAATACCAGTATCGCCGGCGACCCCGCCCCCGTCTTTCTTATGCGGTCGCGATAGCTCGTAATTAGCTCTGCCACGCGTACGCATTCATAACCATCTATCTCGAGTGCCAGATGGGGGCAGACAACAGCGCAGGCACCGCAACCGGTACACTTTTCATAGTCTATCTCGGGTGTAGCCAGTGGCTGTGCTTCCAGCGCCTCGTAAGAGCATGTATAGAGACACTTGTCACAGCCAACACACTTCGCCGTGTCGTATCCTATTTGGTTGGTCTTTTCGATAATGGTGATGGTGTCATTCCCGTAACCAAAGGAGTTGAATAGACTTCGCAACATGGCTACACGACGCTGGTTCATCGTACTGCCTTTATTGAAGCGGCAGAAGTCCTGGCTGCACTGAATAGCGACAATTCGCTTAATGCCCCTAGATAGGGCAGCAAGATAAAACTCCGAAGGCAAGCGTCCGACGCAGGGGACTCTGATTAATATTGGGCTGTCCACGTTTAGCTCGTCAAGGGTCTCAAGCAGTTGATAATCAGGGCTAGTGCTACCACGGCAGGCCACCACGAGGCTTGCAGTATCTGATGTCTTCTTCGCCTCAACCTCCTCAATCAGTGTATTGTAGCCGTAGTAATATGGCGTTATGGCACCCGAGGGACAGACACTGGCGCAGATCCCACATAGTGTGCACTTCTCCATGTCTATGACCACCTGGTCTTGATTTAGAGAAATAGCCTCAAAAGGGCAGGCTGATGAACAGATCAAACATCGGGAGCATAACTCATTGCATATGGTTATCGGAGATACCTCTCTTATTATCATTCATTCCCTCCACATGCTATTGCCGCACTAGGAGCCGGGGAATATCAGTTCGCTATCATAGTACCAGACATTCAATAGCCTCAACCCCAAATCTTTTGCCCAAGTGAAGCTTCTACTTGAGCGAAAATTTGCTCAGCAGTGGAGTGGTGCATGGAAACAGGTCCCGAAGGGAAGGCAGCACCAGTTCCAGCAAAAAGCTACTATTTCTGGTTGAAAGTTGTCCATCTATCCTCCCGAAAGGGCCAGCTCACCCTTATTTGTTATGTCAATCATATGGATAGACTATGCGATCCAGCAGTGTCTGCAAATGACTATAGCAACTTATACGGTAGACTACTCAACACTAGCCCCCAAGTACTCGTCCATATCCCTTGCTGCGCGGCGGGCAGCCCCCATGGCGCTTATTACCGTAGCGGCGCCGGTAACTATGTCCCCACCGGCCCAGACTTTGTCCTTCATCGTCCTGCCGGTGGTCTCATCAGCCACTACTGTACCCCACTTGCTTGTCTTCAAATCAGGAGTAGCGTGAGCAATAAGGGGGTTAGGACGGGTGCCCAAGGCAGCCACCACCATATCCACATCCATGACAAACTCACTTCCCTCTTTGGCAATGGGGCGCCTCCGACCGCTCTCATCAGGCTCCCCCAACTCCATCTCGTAGCACTCTATACCGACTACCCAGTTCGACTCATTGCCAATGTATCTCTTGGGGTTTGTCAGCAGCTTGAACTGGATTCCCTCCTCCATGGCATTGTCAACTTCCTCACGGCGGGCGGGCATCTCTGCCTCTGAGCGACGGTAGATGATGTACACTTCTTCGGCACCAAGCCGGAGAGAACACCGGGCCGAGTCCATAGCCACATTACCGCCGCCAATCACGGCCACCCTCTTGCTCACCAACACCGGCGTATCATACTCAGGAAACTTGTATGCCTTCATCAGATTGACCCGCGTCAGGAACTCGTTGGCTGAATAGATGCCGTTCAGGTTCTCGCCGGGAATGTCCATGAACATGGGTGCTCCGGCACCGGTACCCAGGAAGATGGCATCGTAGCCGTTCGCCAGCAGTTCGTCGAGGGTCATCACCTTACCCACTACCGAATCCAGCTCGATCTTTACTCCGAGTGAAGCAACGTAGGCAACCTCAGCCTGCACAATTTCTTTGGGCAGCCTGAACTCAGGGATGCCGTACATAAGCACCCCGCCAGCCACATGCAAAGCCTCGAAGAGGCTAACGTCATGGCCGAGCTTGGCCAAATCGGCAGCAGCGACCAGTCCGGCTGGTCCAGAGCCGATCACCGCCACCCGCTTACCGCTTGGGCTAGGTGACCCAGCCCCGGGGTTGAGTGTCCCACTGTTGGCCCGTTCCCAATCAGCCACGTAGCGCTCCAAGCGTCCGATGGCAATAGGCGCTCCTTTCTTGGCCAGCGAGCATACTTCTTCACATTGTGTCTCTTGCGGGCAGACCCGCCCGCAGATACCAGGCAGGCTATTCTTATCCTTGAGTATCCTTACCGCTTCGGGCATATTGTCATCAAGGATAGCCTGGATAAAACCGGGAATATCTATTTCCACCGGGCAGCCATCTATGCAGGGATGTTTGGGACACTGCAGGCAGCGGCTTGCCTCGGCTTTAGCTTGCTCGGCGGCGTAGCCCAAGGCAACCTGGTTGAAGTTCCTACCCCGGATCTTGGGGTCCTGCTTTGCCATCGGTTCCCTGTTAAGATTCACCTTAGCCATATATGGTGATTAGACCTCCCATCAAGAATGCTTGGCCATCTCGGCCTGGCAACGCTGAAAGGAGCGTTTTTCCTCATCAAGATAAATACGCTGCCGAGCCGCCAGCAAGTCCCAGTCTACCTGGTGTCCGTCAAAATCAGGACCATCCACGCAGGCAAACTTGGTTGCCCCACCAACCGATACCCGGCAGCAACCGCACATGCCGGTACCATCGACCATTATCGGATTCAGGCTCACAATGGTCTTCACCCCAAAAGGCTCGGTGGTTTTGGCGCAGAACTTCATCATCACGGTAGGGCCAATGGCGATAACCCGGTCAACCTTCTCCCCGCTCTCCAGCACCTCCTTCAGAGGCTCAGTTACTACCCCTTTGCGACCATACGTCCCGTCATCCGTAGTGACTATTAGCTGATGGCTGGCGTCACGCAGCTTGTCTTCCCAGAAGAGCAAGTCCTTGCTTCGCGCCCCCAAGATGGAGATAATATTGTTTCCCTTCTCTTTCAGCGCCTTGGCAATAGGCGCTATTACTGCAACACCAACCCCTCCCGCTACACAGACAATAGTGCCAAATTTCTCAATTTCCGAAGGTACGCCGAGGGGACCAACAAAGTCAGCAATAAAGTCTCCCGCATTGAGCTGGCCCAGCCTGAAGGTTGTCGCTCCTACTTCCATGAACACCATGCTGACGCTGCCTTCCTTTTCATCCCAGTCAGCAATTGTCAGAGGGATACGCTCACCCTTTTCATCAACCCTGACCACAACGAACTGTCCTGGCTGTGCTTTCCTGGCAACCGCCGGCGCTTCGATTTTGAACAGGTGAATCTTGTTGGCTAAAGTCTCTTTGTCAATGATTCCAAACATTTGGCAAGCTCCATCCTAATTCACCCTCATACCAGTACTCCTTCTACCTGAGCGAAAATCTGCTCATTAGTGAACTGTCTTGCAGTTATTGCTCCGCTGGGACATGCACCGGCACAGACGCCGCAGCCTTTGCACAAGGCCTCGTTGATTCGGCAGACTTCCTTTTCTTCGTCATAAGAAATGGCGCCAAAGGGACAAAGCGCGAGGCATGTCTTACAACCGGCGCATTTCTCTTCATCAATTGCTGATACCGCGGCCTCGAGCGTAATTCTACCTTGGCTTATCATTGCTAGAACCCTTGCCGCCGCTGCTGAAGCTTGGGCTACGGTATCGGGAATATCCTTGGGACTCTGGCAACAACCAGCAACGAAAATCCCCTCAGTAGGCGTAGCTACCGGATCCAGTTTGGGATGCCTCTCCAGGAAGAAACCGGTCGCCTTCTGGTTTATGGTAAATAGACTCGCTAGCTCTACAGCATCGGGTTGAGGCTCTAGGGCATTACACAGAATAACCATGTCTACTGGAATACGGATCATACTTCCTAGAAGCGTGTCCTCGGCAACCACGATGAGTTTGTCTTTTTCCTCGTCAGTTATGGCCTGATCGGTGACCTTGGCTACCTTGCCCCGAACAAAGTTGACTCCTTCTTCGGAGAGACGCGCGTAGAATTCCTCATATCCGTCTCCGAAGCACCGCATGTCGATATACAACTGGTAGACGTCTGTGTTTGGCAGCTCTTCCTTAATGTAATTTGCCTGTTTAAGGGCGTACATACAGCAAACCCGGGAGCAATACTCATGATAATTCTTGTCTCGGCTGCCAACACAATGGACTATGGCCACGCTCTCCGGCTCTCTGCCGTCCTTAAGGTGAATCTTCCCTTCGGTGGGTCCTGTAGGGCTCACCATCCGCTCGAACTCCAGCCCAGTCATGACGCCATCGTATTTCCCGTAACCATACTGAGGAATGCGTTTGGGATCCATAAGGCTATAGCCGGTGGCCAGAATAACTGACCCCACCTCTACTTCAATGAATTCGTCTTTCTGGTCAAAATCTATGGCTTCTGCCTCGCAGAGCTTAATGCAAGCTCCGCATTTCTTCCCTTCTGATTTGATGTAGATGCAGAGATCCGGATCAATGGTGGCAACGTTAGGGATAGCTTGAGGAAACGGAATATAGGCAGCCTTTCTCTTTGCCAGGCCCAGTTCGAATTCACTATCTGTCTTATAAGGGCATTTCTGCATGCACATACCACAGCCGGTACACTTGTCCTCGTCCACATACCTGGCTTTTTTCCTTATTTTGGCCTTGAAATTTCCTACGAAGCCGGAAACCTCCTCCACCTCGCTATAGGCCAACAGCTCGATATGGGGATGCGAACCTGCCTCGCTCATCTTGGGAGTAAGAATACATTGAGAACAGTCCAGGGTCGGGAAGGTCTTGTCAAGCTGGATCATGTGCCCGCCGATGGAGGGATCCCTCTCCACTAGATAGACCTTGTGCTCAGAGTTGGCAATCTCCAGAGCAGCTTGAATTCCGGCAATTCCCCCACCTACGACCAGAGTATTCGGATTATAGGGAGCCTCCTTGACTTCTAAGGCCTCCTGGTAGTGAACACGCCTCACCGCGGCGCCGATCAAAGCCTTGGCCTTCTCCGTATTCGCCTTCTTGTCTGAATTGACCCAGGAACATTGCTCTCTTATGTTTACCATTTCGAATAGATAACGATTTAGCCCGGCGCTTTCACAAACCCGTCGGAAAGTCACCTCGTGTAACCTGGGGGAGCAAGAAGCGACTATAACACGATTGAGGTTATGTTCCTTAATGTCTTTTCTAATGAGGTCTTGCCCCGGGTCGGAACACATGAATACGTAATCACGGGACAGCACCACTTCGGGTAGCGTACCCGCATATTTTGCTACCTCTTCCACATCGAGTGTCGCTGCAATATTCACTCCGCAGTGACAAACGTAAACGCCGATCCTTATATCTTCCATTTCATTCCTCCGACATTGCCTCAGCAACTAGCTCAATTATGTCTTTAACCTGCATGGTCTCCGCCTTGCCCATAGAGAGCACGCTATCCCTGTAGTTGAGGAAACAGTAAGGACAGGCCACTGCTATGATTTCAGCACCTTTTTCGGCAGCTTGCTCCACTCTTATGTCAGAGAACCTTTCCCCTTTCGGGGTATCCATCCAGATTCTGCCGCCCCCACCCCCACAGCAAAGTGCGTCCTCGCGAAAGTCGGGAAACTCCATCAATTCCACCCCGGGGATACTCTCTAACACTTTTCTGGGCTCATCATATATGTCGCTGTGCCTTCCCAAATAGCAGGGGTCAGAATAGATTACCTTCTTCTTTACTTCTTTGGAGAATTTTAGTTTCCCCTGGTCTAGGAGCGAAGCCAAATATTGGGTGACGTGAATTGCCTCAAATTGGCCCCCGAGCTCGGGGTATTCGTACTTGAAAGTGTAGTAGCAGTGGGGTGAAGAAGCCACCACGGTCTTGACGTCGTTATTGTTGAAAAGTTGAATATTGCTTTGGGCCAGACTGAGAAATGTATCTTCATGCCCAGCTTTTCTAATAGACTCGCCGCAGCATTTTGCCTCAGTGCCTATCAGGCCGTAGTCAAGCCCCAGCTTGTTGAACACCGTAGCAGTGGACCGGGCCACTGTCTTTGCATCAGGGTCGTAGGAAGGAATACAGCACGGGAAATACAGCAGGTCAGTGCCGGAAGCAAAGTCCTTCACGTTGAGTTCTTTCGCCCAGTCGTTCCGTTTTTCTGGTGCCTCCCCAAGGGGGTTTCCTACCCCGGCGATGTTTTTGGCCGAAATCCTCAGAGCATCGGGGACGACCCCAATACCTAGGCTAGCTACAGCCCGGCGTATAGCTCTCATGATATCGATTATCTCCACACCCCGGGGGCAGCGTTGAACACAGGCCCCACAGGTGACGCAGGTCCAGACATCCTCGCTGCCAAAATCAATTGCCCCGAGCTGAGACTCATGCATGATACGACGAACGACGAAACTGCGTACCTGGTTCCAGGGACAAATTCCGGTGCAAAGGCCGCATTGGTAGCACAATTTGAGAGGTTCGCCACCAGCCTCCAGTATCACATCTGTAGCTTCTTTGTAAGGACTTAATACTTCCATCTTTGTTTCACCTCGGCCTTTCAGAATTGGCCACAAAAAAAGGTGGCCCCCACAAGAGTACTACGGTCACCTTTTTTGCTTCAACCCAGCTTCGAACACAGCGGGAAAGTATAACAAAGGCTCTAAGAAAAGGCAAGATTTGCGGCAAAAGGATTGTGTGAACGTGGACGTCACGTGCGCGCTCGAAGGTTCACTGTTCTGCGCTACGTTCGGTCGTTACCGATCCCAATACTCCGTTGATCAACCGGGGGGAAGAATCGGTTCCGAATTCCTTGGCCAGCTCTATAGCCTCATTTATGGCTACCTTGAGCGGAGTCCTGTCAGATGTAGTTGTCTCCTGAAATACGATTTCGAAAATAGCTATGCGCAGAATATTCCTATCGATGACGGACATTTGTTCCGTGGGAAAAGAGGAGGCGAATTTCTTGATAAGAGCATCAAGCTGAGATTTATTCCGGAGTACTCCTGCCACAAGCACCTTACTGAAACTGAGCACCTGTGGGGGCAACTTTTCCTCTGCAGTCAAGTGGGCTAAGGCATCCTCCACCTTATGGGTGGTGCAATCCAGCTCGTAGAGAGCCTGGAGAGCAATGATTCGTGCCTTTCGCCTGGGGCTGGCCATTAGTTGTTTGGCCTCTCTCTGCACGCTAGCTGTGCTATATCCTCGTTCCCTGATATATTGCAGGTCTGGAGTTCTGAGTTGATTCGCCTGATCAGACCACTAAGCACTCGCCCCGGACCTATCTCACAGAAGGTAGTCACGCCATTGTGCATCATGTATTCCACTGACCTCTGCCACTGGATGCAATTGCGAAGTTGCTGTACCAGTTCGTCACTTATGGAGTCGGCATCGGCTAGCGGCCTGGCGGTCACATTGGATACTATGGGAATGACTGGCGGCTCAAGCCTGAAGCTGGAGACGATTCTGCTGAATTCTGCCAGGACCGGCTCCATCAGGACAGAGTGAAAAGCCCCGCTGACCCTCAAAGGAATAACCCGAGCGCCTTGCTCTCTGGCTAGTTTATTAGCCTGAGCCAGAGCCTGGGCGACGCCACTGAGCACGATCTGCCCGGGACAGTTTATGTTGGAGATTTCAGTCCCACTCTCAGAACTTATGCCTTTGACCGTTTCTTCGTCCAGACCCAGTACTGCCAGCATGCCTCCGGGTTGTCTTAGCCCGGCTTCATACATTAATCTGCCTCTCTCTCTGACAAGTGAAATGGCGTCGGCCAGGCCCAAGACCCCGGCAGCAACCAGGGCGGTGTATTCACCTAAACTGTGGCCAGCAACAAAAGTGGGACGAGGAAAGTTCAGTATGGCAGCCTCTTCCAGGGCTCTGAGGCATGCAATGCTGACCACCAGTATCGCCGGCTGGACGTTATGCGTCTTTCTTAATTCGTCTTCGGGACCTTCAAAGCACAGGCGAGAGAGAGAAAAGCCCAGACAGGCATCTGCTTCACGAAAGACTGCCCTGGCCGAGGGATAGGTGTCATACAGGTCCGATCCCATACCGGTGCTTTGGGAGCCCTGCCCCGGGAAAACATAAGCTACCCTGGAGAACTCGGCCATGCTGATCTATTTTTTCTTGGAGGGCTTAACCTCGAGCGCCTCTCTGTCACCGTACCAGCCGCAGTTGGGACAAACACGGTGGGGTGACTTGGGACTGTGGCAATGGGGGCATTCATCCATGGCAGGCGGACTCAGTTTGAGATGACTACGCCGTTTTCCCTGGCGTGATTTGGAGTATTTCTTCTTAGGTAGTGCCATATGAATCGGTCTCCTTTATTCCCGGACAGTCGGGACGACATAGTGGTTTCATGGGCAAATTCAGCAATGTATACTGGCGTATTAGCTCGCTCAGGTCAAGTATATTCTTCTCATCGATGGTGAACTCATCTGGTTCCTCTGCCAGAGAGAGGGGTACACCGCTAGATACGTCGGTGGTGGTCAGGAATTCTTCCTCTACGGGGAAAGCCAGATGGCACCAGAAACTATCCAGGCAGCGGCTACATATCAGCCTTACGTCGACATCTAGTTCGCCCTGGGCCAGGACTCCCCGGTTGGTATGAATCAGCTTTACGGTCCCTTTTATAGGGCCTTTGACCTCCTCATCAATTACCCCGTCGATAGTGTAACTTCGGCTGGATCCGACAGGCTCTTTCAGTAACTGGGCCACGTTTATCGGAGCACTCGTAAGCTGCCCTAGGATCTTTTCCATCTGTCATCGCCTAGAAATTTGGATCAACTACACAGTATAATGGCTATCGGCAAGAGGTTCAAGTATTGGAGATGGAAAAGGCAAAGGTGAGGGAGGCTGTTGAACTGCAAAGGCAGCAGCTTATCCAGCTGAGCCTGAACATTCATGATAACCCTGAGTTGGGGCTGGAAGAAGAGAAAGCATCTGCCTGGCTTACCGGCTATCTTGAAGACAGTGGATTCAGCGTAGAACGAGGCATTGCTGGCCTGGCCACGGCCTTTCGAGCAACGTATGGCCGTGGGAGCCCAAGAATTGCCCTGCTTGCGGAATATGATGCTTTGCCAGGAATAGGACATGCCTGCGGGCATAACATAATTGGTACTTCGGCAACGGGGGCTGGTGTGGCTAGTAGGCCTATCATTGACCAGTTAGGGGGTAGTGTGGTGGTTCTGGGCACTCCTGCGGAGGAAGGTCTTGGGGGCAAGATAGACATGGCCAAAGCGGGGGTCTTTCAAGGGATAGACGCGGCCATGATAGTTCACCCCGATGTACGAAACATAATAACCATACAGGCGCTTGCCTGCAGCACCCTGGATGTGGAGTTTTTCGGCAAATCGGCTCATGCTGCTGCTCAGCCTTACGAGGGCATAAATGCCCTTGAAGCTATGATTCTGGCCTTCACTTCAATAAACTCGTTGCGTCAGCACATGAGAGAAGGGGGACGGGTCCACGGCATAATCACCGACGGGGGTGAAGCACCCAACATAGTGCCTGCCCACAGCGCTGGCGTATTTTTGGTACGTGCCCCGGATAACGACTATCTCGACGAGTTGAAGAGCAAGGTCTTGAACTGCTTTGCGGGGGCGTCTACAGCCAGTGGAGCGAGATTGGAATACAGGTGGAGAGACAAGGCTTACGCCCCGATGAAAAACAACGCGACTCTGGCGCAGCTATTTAGCCAGAACTTGGAATCGCTGGGACGCAATGTAGAAGCTTTCCAGCCCGAATTTGGCTTTGGTAGCACGGACATGGGAAATGTCAGTCAGTTGGTGCCGAGCATACATCCAACGATAGCTATAGCCTCCCCCGAAGTGTTCATACACACCCCGGAGTTTGCTGCGGCAGCCGCCTCGGAAGCGGGGCACGAAGGGCTAATGGACGCAGCCAAGGCAATGGCTATGACTGTAGTGGATGTCCTCCAGCCGGGCATGCTGGACAAGATCAAGCAGGATTTCTGCCAGGGCTAGGTTAGTCCCTGCCAGTATATGGGCAGTAACCAATGGCGCGATTATGGTGATTGGCTTCATCCGGCATGTTGTAGCAACCCGAATTGAAGCCGATGGCGAGTCAAGTGAGTTGACCCGGAAAATTGAGGAAATGCTAAAATACCGGTATTAGGTGGAAGAGAGGAGTCTTATGAAAGTTGTTTTACTGGAAAACATCCCGGGAAAGGGAAGAGCGGGGGAGATAAGGGAAGTTAGCCAAGGCTTTGCCAGGAACTTCCTTCTGCCCCGCGGTTTGGCTCTGGTAGCCACCCCCGCGATCATCAGAGAAACGGAGGCCAAGCTGCAGAAGGAACAGAGGGAAGAAATGATGGACCGGGACAAACTGGCTGAACTAGCTCAGCAGATCGAGGGAACGGTGGTTCATTTCAAGGCCCGCGCCGGCGCCGGAGACCGCCTGTTCGGCTCGGTCACCGCCGCTGACATAGCCGAAGAAGTGGGTCGAGTCACGGGCTCCGTTATCGACAAGAAAAAGATAGACATAGAAAAACCTCTGCGCCAGGCAGGGAGCCACGAAGTGACCGTCCGGTTGGCTGGCGACATTAAGCCGCAAATTACCGTGGTTGTCGAGGAGGAGCAGGATTAGGTATGGCAGAAGACAAAGCCCCGCCTCATGATATTGAAGCTGAGGAAGCACTGATCGGGTCTCTGCTGATTGACCCTGATGCGGTATTGAAGGTTGCGCCTTCGCTCAAGGCGGAGGATTTCTTCTCGGAGACAAATCGAACGATTTACCAGGCCTGTTCTTCCCTGTATCAACGCAATGAAGTCATAAACCAGATTACAGTGGGTCACGAGCTAATGCGTCAGAACAAGCTGGAGCAAATCGGCGGTGCTGCCTTTCTCAGTCATCTGATAAGCAATGTCCCTACGTCTCTGCACGCTGAATACTATGCGCAGATAGTATCCAATGCAGCGGTGATGCGGCGGCTGATCGCGGCTGCCGGGCAGATTGAAGCCCTTGGCTACGAAGCCAGCCCGAATATTGAAGCTAGCCTTAACAAAGCTGAAGATATACTTTTTCAGGTTCGAATGAGGCGGGACCTTCGTGATTTCGTTCCAATTCGTGATGCTTTGGGCCAGTACTTTGAGGAGGCCGGATCACCTGCTGCGCTCCAGGCAGGAGAAATCCCTCATGTTCTGACGGGTTTTGCGGCCTTGGATAATTTCCTGGGAGGATTACAAAGGTCTGACTTGATTGTCCTGGCGGCCAGGCCCAGCCTGGGCAAAACGAGTTTGGCTCTGAATATTGCCAGAAATGCTGCTGTTGACCAGAAGGCTTGTGTCGCTTTGTGCAGTCTAGAGATGTCCCGGGAGGCGGTGGTGCAGAGGCTGCTGGCCAGCGAGTCCGGGGTGGAGTCTAGAAAAGTCCGCCTCGGGCGGTTCGGTGAGCAGGATGAGGTAAAGGTCATGGAAGCCAGCGGAGTTCTATCTGAGGCGCCGATATATGTTGACGATTCCCCTCAACTCCGCGTTCTGGACATAAGAAGCAAGGTGCGGCGCCTTCATTTTGAGCGCAATATCGACCTGATTATCGTAGACTATCTGCAACTGATACAAGGCGAAGGCAAGAATGAAACCCGGGTCCAGGAGATTAGCAAGATAACCCGTGCCTTGAAAACCCTGGCCAGGGAGCTCAATGTGCCGGTACTGGCAGTGTCACAACTCAGTCGTGCTGTGGAATGGCGGGCGTCTCATATACCTCAGCTTGCTGACTTGCGGGAAAGTGGTAGTATTGAGCAGGATGCCGACGTGGTCCTTTTTATCTATCGAGATGACATGTACTTTTCGGCTGAGGATTGGAGCAAGGTGCACGACATTGAAAAAGAACCTTATCCCCGCGGCATCGCGGATGTCATAGTATCCAAACATCGCAACGGTCCTCTAGGACAGCTAAAGCTGCGCTTCGCGGGCAGCATCGCCAAGTTTGCAAATCTGGAGGCCGCGACGATCCCGGCTTCGTAAGGGTGAAGAGATGCCAGACCTGCAAATATCAGGTTCTCAGAAGAAAACAGATTCTGTCTCTCTGCCAGGGTCCTTCTTTACCGGGACAATGCCGGAAATCCAGGACCTGGCCGAACTTAAAGCTATACTGTACGTAGCTTATCTTATCCTGCGAAAGCAAGAGCATGAGTTGGTTTCCCGTCATTCTGGGGCTATGGTCGGCCGAGCATTTTCTGAAGCTGAGAACATGCCTCGTTCTGTCACTTACAGGGAGTTGTTATCCCATGAACCTATGGCGGCAATAGGGGATGAACCGCTCCGCCGAGCCTTGAACTTGGCTGTGGAGGATGGGGCTCTTTTGCACTCGACTTCTGATGTGAACGGAGTGCAGGAGGATTTATATTTTCTGACTGCTCCCATGTATGAGGGGCGTGAGTGGGCAAAGGTCAGCATTTATGCTCTGTACGAACAGAATATCGGCATGATAACGCCCATAGTTGCTGAAGAGCTTCAGGAGGCAGAGAGGCTTTATCCGCCGGGGTGGATTGAAGAAGCCTTCAAGGAAGCAGTTGTGCTCAACAAGCGCAGTTGGAAATATATCGCCCGCATACTTGAAAGATGGGCTAGCGAAGGCAAGGACAGTGGAGAGCATAAAGGAAACACTAAAAAAGGTGGCCCAGACAAATTCATCAAGGGCAAATACGGACACCTCGTCAAAAGGTGATGCTGCCCTCCCCTCCACAGAAGAAGATGGAGGCGATGCTTGCTCTATTTGCAGAGGGGCCGGCTTCGTTCATCCTGTTCTGGATTCAGGGCAGGTCGATTTCAGCCGGGTGGTACCCTGCCGCTGCAGCAAGGGAGAGCTGAAAAGGAAGAAGACAGAATATCTTGAGAAGTACAGCAATCTGGGTTCTCTGTCACAGCTGACGTTTGATAATTTGTCTCCGGAAGGAAGGGTGGGGGATGCCGCTTCCCAGGAGCGCTTTGCCCTGATTTACCAGGCTGCCAGAGCCTTTGCTGATAACCCCAGGGGCTGGCTGGTATTCTCAGGCCCTGGTGGCTCCGGCAAAACACACCTGGCCTGTGCCGTGGCCAATCACCGTCTGGGCTTGGGAGAGCCCGTGTTCTATATCGGCGCTGCCGACCTCCTGGACCATCTCCGCTCGGCTTTCGGTCCCACAAGCGATATCACTTACGACGATCTATTCGAGCAAGTCAAGAATGTGCCTCTATTGGTGCTCGATGACCTTTCTGTGGGAAGCGCTACTACCTGGGCCAAGGAAAAGCTGGAGCAACTCCTGAACCATCGTTTCAACACCAGGTTGGCTACGGTGATCACCACCGATATGCCCGTGGATAGAATGACTGAACGATTGCGCGGCCAGCTTGCCGATAGTGAATTCTGCCAGGTATGGACGATCGAACAGAAGTCATCCCTCGAATACCGGGGTAGCCTCGGACTAGAGCTGTTGCGAAAGATGACCTTCGATAACTTTGACCACAAGAGGCTGGAGCTCCCCACAGAACAGCGTCAAAACCTGCGCCAGGCTTTCCATTTAGCCGAAGGATTCGCTCGCTCACCTGAGGGTTGGCTGATATTCCAGGGCGTCAATGGCTGTGGTAAGACGCACTTGGCGGCAGCCATCGCCAACCACCGGCTGGCGCAAGGAGAGCCGGTCTTCTTCGTAGTTGTAGCCGATCTTCTTGACCATTTGCGCTCTACGTTCAGTCCGGATAGCAAGATATCCTATGACGAGTTTTCGGAGAAGATCAAAGAAATCCCCTTGCTGATACTTGACGACTTCGGCGAGCAATCGGCTACACCCTGGGCCCAGGAAAAGCTGTATCAGTTGATAAATTACCGTTACAACGCCAGGTTGCCCATGGTGGTCACCACGTGTCTCTCCTTAGACGAAATTGAAACCCGGATCAGTTCGCGAATGGTCGACCCCAGGATAAGTCTGGTGTTCAATATCACAGCTCCTGATTATCGAGGCAATGTGAAGCCCTTCCGACAAGCCAGGCGCTACTGATCTGGCTACAGGAGAGCCGTCCCACCCCACTGGTGATTACTTTGTCAGGGCCGAACCTGTGTTCCCCGTCTCAATGACAACCGCAACAGATGCACGGCAGCTACTTCCACCCAGACGATGGCGTTCGCCACTATGATTCGCTCATACAAACCAAACCAGCCTGTTTGATCGACAAAGAGAGCCCCCAGTATCAAAGCCAGACCCAGGATACCCGCGACAAGCGTGTAGGTGAAGAGGTTTCTCCAATTGGGGTCGCCCTTGAGGCTGGGTGCCAGTGACAGAATAGAGACAGGGAATAGCAAGCCAAGGCCATAAGATGCCGCTGTGTGGATTATGCCTTCATTGGGCAGAGCTCCGGGGTGGTCCGTTCGGAAAGCAGCAATCAGCAGCAACGCGAAACCACACAAGGCGAGCAGGGCGATACCCGAATGAAACCCTCGTGCCCTACGAATGTTGAAAAAGAGCCCGGCTACAAGCATTACCTCCAGCAAGCCCATGGCCAGAAAACCAATCGATTGCAGCCAGCCTATGGGAGTCAACGCCAGACTGCTGATTGAATCCCTGACTATGCTGTAGCCTGGAGTAGACAGAGACGCTGCCAGGTCGCCGACAACAACCATGATGGCCCCCACGATACCGGCGAGAGCCGGGATACTGTTGATATTCACACGTTTAGCCACGGACCTTGGTCCTGATGCTCGCAGCGGAATCCCTGTTAGCTATTCTCTGTCTGTAGCAGGTGATTCCTCTGATAAGCAAGTCCATGCATAATACCCGGTCGTGGTATCGTAGTCAAACATACTCAGATACATTGGGTTCGGTCATTAACTCCCTTCTCATGCTTCGCCTAATAACCTATAATGTCGCCAGGCGAATCGTGCAGGTGCGCTAACTGGAAATCAAGGTGGCGAACCCATCCCGTGGTCATTCGCCTAACAGGACAGATTAAGGAGTCGCGAGGTGAAAGTCGTAGGTATAGTGGGCAGTCCCAGAGTGAACGGCAACACGGAACTATTAACCAGGCACACTCTTAAGGCGATTTCTGATGAAGGAATAGATACTGAGCTTATTCGCTTAGCTGGCCTGGAAATAAAACCATGCACCGCATGTATGGCATGCAAGGAAGAGGAGATTTGCTCTATCCAGGATGACATGTTTCCGATATACCTCAGAATGAAAGAAGCCGATGGCATAATTCTAGCCTCGCCGGTATATTACGGCTCCGCTACGGCGTTGATTAAGGCACTCATGGAGCGCGTTGGCTACATCGCACGCTGGAACGGCGAACCCTTCCAGCATAAGGTTGGCGGGCCTCTGGCAGTGGCCCGCCGGGCCGGCAAGAACTTCACAATCGCCCAGCTTACCCAGTGGTTTCAAATTCTGGGGTTCTTTGTTCCCGGTTCCACGTACTGGAACGTTGCTATCGCCCGGAAGGAAGGCGAAGTGAAACAGGATGAAGAAGGGCTGGAGACAGCCTGGAACTTCGGGAAGAATACGGCCTTTCTAATCAAGAAGTTGAATGCATAGCCGGGCGAGCCTTCCACCTCATGCAGCTTTTTCGTACGAGGTCAAGGCTTCGCACATTCCACCTAATCAGCTTCCATTCTGGAGAAGAAGTAAGAGCCCAGTGTAGCCAGGCCTATGCATAATATGATAAGAACCGTGAAATCCAGCCATAGTGGAAAGGCAGAAACGCCAATAAGAGTACCCCTCAACCCATCAACCCCATAGGTCAAAGGGTCAATGTACATTACGTATCTCAGCCAGGACGGCATAGATTGTATTGGGAACAGGGCACCGGAAAGGAAGAATATGGGAAACACTATTAAGTTCATTATAGCCATGAAGCCTTCCAGATTACCTAGTCTGGTGGCAATAATTAACCCAAATCCGGTGAACGCTGCGCAGGTAAGAATCATAACTACTATGGCTAGAAAGAATCCCGATACACTGGCTAATTCGACTCCTATGGCTACGGCTATTCCTACTATGACCAGGGCTTGAATTGTGGCTGTGGTCATGCCACCCAGGCTTCTGCCCAATATGACGGAAAACCGATTGACCGGTGCTACCAGGACCTCTTTCAGAAAGCCAAATTCTTTATCCCAGATAACTGACGCGCCCGACATGGTACCGGCAAATAGTAAGGTCATGCCCACTATCCCGGGAGCGAGGAAGTTAAGGTAACTTGTCCCTTCCAGACCCGGTATTTGCCTGGCAGGCATGAAGCTCATGGGCAATCCCAGAAAGGCAAGAAAGAAGAGTGGCATCAATATCGAACCAACTATTCTGGCCTTCACTCTCAAAAACCTTTTCATCTCCCGCAGCCACATAGTGTAGATCGGCAGCGGGTCTATAATTCGCCGGACCTCAATCACTCGCATGTTATCTCCTAACTCCAGTCCTTCTCATCCATGCTTTCCATATTTCCTTTACGCTTCCCTCCTCCTCCCTTATAGTCTTGCCCGTATAGTGCAAAAAGGTATCCTCCAGACTTGGCTTATACAGCCTTATGGATGATATGACAAGTCCACGATCGTCGGCAAAATCAATGAGCTCAGGTATTCTTTCCTCGGCACCGTCGATACTGAGTTCTAACGAACCGTCGCGTGCTTCAATCTTCTTTATCCAGCTCAACTGCTTCAGTGAATCAACGATGCCGCTACTATTCTGGGCTATCTGCAGTGAAATCAAATTCAGGCCCATCACCTGCTTGAGCTTTTCAGGCGTACCCATTGCTGCGATCTTGCCTTCATCTATGATGGCCACCCGGTGGCAGAGATAATCTGCCTCTTCCATATAGTGTGTAGTCAGGATTATGGTTATCCCCTCCCTCTTATTGAGGAGCTTGACATAATCCCAGAGATTTCTTCTTGCCTGGACATCCAGTCCTAAGGTCGGCTCGTCCAGGAATAGGACTTTGGGATGATTAAGAAACCCACGGGCAACCTCAAACCTGCGCTGTGTGCCGCCTGAGCATTCGCTAATCCTCATATGTTCCCTTCCCCTCAAATCCATCAGATCCAGCACCTCTGCGACCCTCTCTTGCCTGGTCTTCCTATCCATATGATACATCCGGGCGTGAAAATCAAGGTTTTCCTTGCCGGTCAAGAATGTGTCAATGGCTCGATCTTGAAACACAATCCCTATGCACTGCCTGACCTCATTTCTTTGCCTCAGGATGTCATACCCGCAAACCTGGGCCGAACCCGAAGTAGGGTTCAGTATAGTACACAGCATCTTCACAGCCGTTGTCTTCCCGGCGCCGTTGGGACCGAGAAAGCCGAATATCTCTCCCCTTCCAACATTCAATGTAATATGGTCTACGGCTACCAGGCCGTCGAATTCTTTGGTCAGGTTTTCAATTTCTATTACGCTATCCATGCTCCTCATCCCGCAACTTCTTTCCGATATAGTGGAGGAAAACGTCTTCCAGGCTTGGCTTGTGTTCGCCGATCGAGGAAATAGCGAACCCGTGCTTCCGTGCCAATCTCACTACTTCGGGTATCTTCATCCCCTGGTTTCCTACGCTCAACTGTAGTTGAGTATCATGCTGGTGAATGTTGTTGACCCAGTCAACTCCGTTCAGCAAATCGGCAAACTCATTGGCCACGGCCTCTTGGGAGAATCTAATAGAAAGCACGCTGCTGCCCAGCGACTCTTTCAATGCTTTGGGAGTATCCACCTCCGCAATCCTCCCGTGCTCAAGGATAGCTACTCTATCGCACAGGTAATCTGCTTCCTCGACATAATGGGTATTTAGCAATATGGTGGTTCCTGATTCCTTGTTCAACCTCTTAGCATAATCCCATAGCAGTCTTCTCGTTTGTACGTCCAAACCCAAAGTTGGCTCGTCAAGGAAAAGGACCCTGGGAGCATTTAGCATGCCCCTGGCTATCTCCAGCCTGCGCTGCATACCCCCGGAGTAGTATTTTACCAGTATGTTTTGCCTGTCTGTTAACTCTACAAGGTCGAGGGCTTGCGATATCCGCTCATCCCTCACCTTTTGGGGAAGGTGATACAATCTGGCATGAAAGTCCAGGTTTTCTCTGGCCGTTAGATTGATATCCAGGCTTAGCTCTTCAAAGACTATGCCTATTGATTCCCTGACCTTGTCCCGCTCTCTGACGATATCATAGCCGGATACAGTGGCTGTCCCGGAGCTGGGGTTCAGCGCCGTGGCCAGCATCATGATGGTGCTGGTCTTACCAGCTCCGTTGGCCCCAAGAAAACCGAAGACCTCCCCCTCTTCGACTTCAAAACAGATGTGGTCTACGGCAACAAGATGCCCAAACATCTTGGTTAGATTATCGGCTACGATCGTCTTCATTCTCCGTGTGCACTGCCGCGAACCAGCTCTTGTCCAAGGCGAAATGCATCGTCCAGAGCTGCAGGATGCTCCTGAATCTGACCCTTGTTATCAACTCCCCTGACCAGCAAGTCGCCGGAGTATTTCACGCCGATGGCATCAAAGAAATACTTCACTGTGAGCACCGCACCGTCAAACAGTCTCTTGCCCTTGGTGGCGCCAACGGAAATAAAGGCGCCTCTACGTACTCTGGCATCGTCCTTGCCCTTGTTCAGGACATGTGTTCTTACCCAGAGGGCCTGGCATCTATCTATTATTGCCTTCGCCTGGCTGGAAACGCCATAGAAGAATATGGGTGAAGCAAGAATAACGTGGTCAGCTTCTACAAGCTTCTCGTAAAGCAGTTGCATGTCATCCATAATGGCACAGTTGCCATCCTTGAGACAGGCATATATTTCCAGACAGGGCGAGATTTTGAGGTTTGAGACCGGCACCTTTTCGACCTCGGCTCCCGCTTCTGCGGCACCCTCCAGCGCCCTGTCAAGAAGGAGCTCGGTATTGCTTCGCCTTCTGGGGCTGCCCATAATCCCTAGTACTTTCATAATCGTCCTCCTCGTAATGTCCCCAATAGTTGGGCCTCAATCTTTTGAGCTGATGCTTCAGGCCAAAGCCTTGAATAGGAGATCTTGAACCAGTAGTACCGACTGACGATATGAAATCCTTACTTTCTTCACGTCGGTTCCCCCTTCTGCCAATGTCTGCTTGCTAGTTTACGGAGTCTATTATACAGCTATACAGCGCACTGGTTCGTTGCCTTCTGACGTCAGGCTCAGTAGGCGACGGTGAATCGTTCCCGAATGTGCTGCGGAGACTCAAGTTCATCGAGCATGGCAACGGCATAGTCCTGCGTAGAGATTTTGCTTTCGCCTTGTTTGTTCTTAAGAAGCTGGTCTTTCCCGGCCTGATAATGTCCCGTCCGTTTTCCGGGGGTGATCGAGGCTGGCGGACTCAAGAATGTCCAATCGAGGTGCTGCTCTTTCTTCAGCATTTGCAGCGTCTCACCAGTTGCCAGCACTCCGCCTTTAACATTCTCGGGGAAAGTGACTGTGTCCATAAGCCGGACACCAGGGGCCACTTCCAAAGTTCCGGCCCCGCCTACAACCAGCAATCTCTTGACTCCAGATTTCTTGACGCCCTCGATAATCGCCTTAGCGCCCTTGATCTGCTCATTGTAGATATCTGGACTGCTCCAGCCAGGGTTGTAAGCGCTTATGACCGCATCATGGCCTTTCACCAGTTCGTCCACCTTGTCCTTAACTATGTCCGCTTTCAAAAAGGTTAGATGCGGGTTTCGTTTGGTTACCTTCTCAGGATTGCGCACGATCGCCGTTACCTGGTGCCCGCGGGCCAGGGCCTCATCGCGAATGAATGATCCGATCTGGCCGCTTGCTCCGATGACTGCTATTTTCACAGACGCAGCCCTCCTGTCCAGCTCTCGAAGTTTTCTCTCACCTCTCGCTTCTGGTAACTCCTACTGGCATCGGTTTCGCCATGCTGGACCTGCTGGTCGGTATTATACAACAATTGGATTCATTGCTCCGTTGGCGTTTGGTACCTACCCAGGCCTGTTGGCCGGCATCATACCAGCTTGGAGATCCGGCCTCTGGCTGGAAGCGCAAGCGCAACCAGACGGCGATGCCCGCTGGGGAGCCGGGGAAATTTTGATAAGAGGAAAATCCCTCCTTTGGGGCTCTTAGTCGAACTGCTATAATTTAACTGATGCCGCGGAAGTTTGCCCATCTTCACGTCCACACGGAATACAGCCTGCTCGATGGTATGTGCCGCATCCCTCACCTAGTTGCCCGCGCTAAAGAGTTGGGCATGGACAGCCTTGCGATCACTGATCATGGTGCTATGTATGGCGTTATAGATTTCTATACGGCAGCTAAGGAAGCAGGTATAAAGCCAATCATTGGCTGCGAAGTGTACGTCGCTGACACCGACCGCCGTAGTCGAGAACCGGCCCGCAAAAGCCCCTATCACCTTACTCTGCTGGCCAAGAGTGAGAAGGGCTACCGCAATTTGCTTCAACTGGTTACCAAAAGCCACCTCGAGGGATTCTACTACAAGCCACGGGTAGACAAAGAGCTTCTAGAGCTTCATCATGATGGGCTTATCGCGCTTTCTGGATGCGCTCACGGGGAACTGGCTCGGCTTATTCTGGAGGGGCGCGGTGACGACCTTGCCAAAGCGGCTTTGTGGTACAAAGAGGTCTTCGGGGATTACTACCTGGAGATTCAAAGACACCCCATTCCCGAACTGGAGCAAATAAATCAAGAGCTCATTTCTCTATCCACTAAACTGGATATACCGCCAGTGGCTACGTTTGATGTGCATTACGTTGACAAGAAAGACGCCCCGGCCCATGAGCTTCTTCTGTGTATACAGACCAACACCTCGGTATATGATGAGAAAAGGCTGAAGATGGCCGGCGATTTCTTCTATCTGAAAAGTCCCGGAGAGGTGGAAGAACTATTTGCTGACTTACCTCAGGCAGTAGAGAACACCCAGGTTGTGGCTGACATGTGCCGGTTGGAGCTGGATTTTACCAAACTCCGTCTGCCCCAGGTAGAGCTTCCCGCAGGAAAGACAGCTGACGATTTCCTGGCTGAGCTGTGTTGGCAAGGCCTGGAGAAACGTTACCCGGCCGGATTGCATCGTGAAGAGGTCAAGGCCCAGTTCAGCCACGAGCTTGATGTCATCCAGAAAACAAAGTTTGCCCCCTACTTCCTGGTTGTTTGGGACATAATCAGCTTTACCAGAAAACGGGGCATCTATTTTGGTGTTCGGGGAAGTGCTGCTGCGAGCGTGGCCCTGTACTGTCTGGAAATCACCGATATAGACCCCCTGAGCCATGGCCTGGTTTTTGAACGGTTCCTCAATGTCGAGCGCCGTGAGCTGCCTGATATTGACCTTGATTTTCAGGATGATCGTCGCGACGAAGTCCTTGCCTACGTCAACGAGAAATACGGCCACGACCACGTGGCCCAAATAATTACCTTCGGCACCCTGGGAGCCAGAGCGGCGATACGCGATACCGGAAGGGCTCTGGGTATGCCTTATGCTCAGGTTGACCGGGTGGCCCGACTTATTCCTATTGAGCTGACCATAACGCTGGACAGGGCTTTGGAACAGAGCAGGGAGCTTTATGAAATCTACCACCAGGACGAGGCAATACGTAACCTGGTTGACTCGGCCAGAAAACTAGAGGGCATGGTCAGGCACGTTAGCACTCATGCCGCCGGGGTGGTGATCGCGCATGAGTCCCTGATTGAATACGTGCCACTACAACCATTGGGAAGGGGCGAATCCCGACAGGTTGGAATCATGACTCAGTTCCACATGTGGAACATCGCCCGCCTGGGGCTGCTGAAGATGGACTTTCTGGGGTTGTCCAATTTGACCATTCTGGCCAGAGTCAAAGAAATCATAGCCCAGAATTATGGAATCTCTTTGGATCTGCAGCATATCCCTGTGGATGATGCCAAGACTTTTGAGTTGCTTGCCTCGGGAGAAACCAGAGGCATCTTCCAACTGGAAGGCGCAGGGATGCGTCGTTACATCAAGGAACTCAAACCCACTAGCTTCAGCGATATCGCAGCCATGGTGGCACTCTACCGTCCCGGCCCCATGGAGCAGCTTCCCACTTTTATTAGAGCAAAGCAGGGTGCCGTCCCTGTCCATTATCCCCATCCGATTCTAAGAGAAGTCCTGGAAGAAACCTACGGGGTTATCGTTTATCAGGAGCAGGTAATATTCATCGCCCAGGCTCTAGCCGGCTATAGCTTGGGCCAGGCTGACATCTTTCGCAAAGCTATGGGCAAGAAGATACCTGCGGTGATGAAAAAAGAGGAGCGCAACTTCATCGCTGGCGCACAGAAAAGAGGCATATCAACGGAACTGGCCAGGGAGGTATTCTCCCTGATCGAGCCTTTCGCTGGCTACGCTTTCAACAAAGCCCATAGTGTCAGTTATGCTCTGATTGCCTACCGCACCGCCTATCTTAAGGCGAATTATCCCACTGAGTACATGGTTGCCTTACTTGACACCTATTCGGACAATATGGATAAGGTTCGTTCGGCAATTGCTGAATGTCGCCGACTCGGCATCAAGGTGCTTCCGCCGGACGTAAACAAGAGCCGTGCTAGCTTTACCATTGAAAAGCAAGATGACAAGGACACGGCTATTCGTTTCGGCCTGGCTTCTATCAAGAATGTTGGCTCCTCCCCGATTGACCATATGTTGTCTGACCGGGACTCAGGGGGCGACTTTATGTCCATAGAGGATTTCTGCTATCGAATTGACCTTCATAATATCAACAAGAAAGCGTTGGAAAGCTTGATCAAAGTTGGTGCCTTTGACTCCCTGGGCAGCCGTAAGACACTACTGGAGTCCCTGAACAGGAATATCTCTCTGGCTCAAATGAAACGAAGAGCAAAGGAATCGGGACAGGTGAGCATGTTTGATTCGTTGACTCCGGACTCTTCTATCCCACGTGTCGATAACGGACATGCGGAGGAAGAAGTATCGATGCAGCAGAAGCTTATCTGGGAAAGAGAGCTGTCAGGCGTCTACTTTTCCCGCCCCCTTGATTCGCTCGCTGGAGAGTTGTCTTCATCAGGAGCCGTTTCGTGCGGTGAGATAAACGCGGACATGGCCGGTGAAACGGTGACCGTTTCCGGGATAGTGGTCTCGGTGCGGCAAGCTTACACTCGAGATAAACGCACGTTTGTGGTTGCCTCGATCGAAAACCTGGACGGCACTATCGAGGTCATCGCCTGGCCGAGGCTCTACGAGAGCACTCAGGGACTCTGGCAGGAGGGCAACGTCGTCACAGCGAAGGGCATAGTGAAGGTCAGGGACGGGGAAATACAACTGAACTGCCAAGATGCGACGCTTTTGCCCGCGCGCCAAGAAGTGCTGAGAGAACCCAAGCCTCACCATGTCATTGTAGATATTAACCAGTCGGACGACGCGCAAAAGGACATTGAGTGCCTGCACAGAATAGTGAGTATCCTCAAGAGTTATCCCGGGCAGGACAAGGTCTCTCTGGCTATTGTCACCAACGGAGAGAGAACTAACCTGGAAATACCAGACATAACAGTAGACTATTGCCCTGAATTAGCCACACAATTAAGCAGTATAGTAGGCGACGGTAACTTAAGGCTGGGGTCGTAAGCCGAGCCTGAACCACGAAGCAATCCTGGAAAAGAATCCGCTGGGCTGGAAGTCGCTGGGAATAGACGCTATTCCCTTTTCTTGGTATATTTGAGTTTTATGTTCCACGAGATTCCCTCGGGCGGTGTTACCTCGGCTTCAGGATTTCTGGCCGGGGCAATACATGCTGGAATAAAAAGCGGAAATGAGCTTGATCTGGCTATTCTCTGCTCTGGAGCACCCTGCACAGTCGCTGGCGTTTTCACTGCCAACCAGGTCAAATCTGCTCCCGTTGTCCTATCCCAGAGGCACGTAGGGAAGAGGCAGTCGCAAGCCATAGTAGTGAATTCGGGTTGTGCCAATGCTTGCATGGGCCCCCAAGGACTGGCGGATGCCCTGGAAATGGCAAACCTGGCCGCAGCAAATCTGCACATCTCTGTCGAGGATGTCCTCGTTGCCAGCACCGGCATCATCGGAGTGCCTTTGCCCATGGCCACAATCAGGACCGCAATGCCCGATATCAAACCAACCAAAGGGGGAGGTCACGATTTCTGCCGGGCAATAATGACCACGGATACCATGCCCAAGGAAACGGCAGTCCGCGTAGTCTCAGGAGGAGTGAAATTCACCATCGGAGGAGCGGCCAAAGGGATAGGCATGGTTCATCCCAACCTTGCTACCATGCTATGTTTCTTGGCCACCGACGCTGCGGTGAGCAGTGGTTTTCTACAAGCGGCGTTACAAAAGGCGGTGGACTGCTCTTTCAACATGGTAAGCATTGACGGCGATACCAGCCCTAACGATTGCGCATTCTTATTGGCCAATGGCCTGGCTGGTAACGAACCCATTGACTTCGATAGCGGCGAGGCTTTTCAAGGAGCTCTGAATGCAGTTTGCGTTCATCTGGCTAAGAGTATGGCCCGGGATGGAGAGGGAGCCACAAAGCTTATTGAAGTCATAGTAGAAGGGGCGGAAGATCAGGCTGACGCTCGGCAGGCAGCCAGGACCGTCGCCAGTTCATCGCTGGTGAAGGCAGCCATCCATGGCAGCGACCCCAACTGGGGGCGTATGGTCGCTGCCATGGGACGAAGTGGGGCCAGGGTGAGCGAAGACAGGCTCGATGTCTATTTGAACGACGTGTGTGTCATGAAGCAGGGTTGCCCCGCCCACTTCAACAAAGAAGAAACGAAACTAGTTTTGAGCAACAGCCAGAATGTACTGATCAGGCTATGCCTCCATTTGGGAGATGGCCAAGCCACCGCCTGGGGCTGCGACCTCTCTGAGGAATATGTTAGGATAAACAGTACTCATACTACATAATGCGGAAAGAAATCATTGTAGTCAAGATTGGTGGCAGTACTCTGGGGAGCCATGACACCACGTTAGAGGACCTGGTGGAGCTTCAGAAAAGGGACAAATTCCTGGTCGTGGTTCATGGTGGTGGCAAGGTCACTTCTGAGTGGTTGGGCCGGCTGGGCATCCCCAGCAGCTTTGTGAACGGGCTGAGGGTCACCGATGATGAGGTGCTGAAGGTGGTGGCTGCGGCGTTGGGGGGCCTGGTTAACAAGGAGCTGGTGGTGGCCATACAGGCTCTAGGCGGAAAGGCAGTGGGTCTGAGCGGCTGCGACGGTAAACTGCTCTGGGCCAGCGTCAAGGGTCCGGGGCTGGGTTATGTCGGGGAAGTTGTAGCGGTGGACCCCACTCCGTTGAAGCTATTACTAGGGGCTGGCTATATGCCAGTGGTTGCACCAATAAGTTTCGGGTTGGTCGAAGGCCGGACGAAACTCCTCAATGTGAACGGGGACACTGCAGCGGGAGAAATTGCCGCGGCGTTGGGGGCAAAGAGACTTGTGTTCCTTACTGATGTCGACGGTATTCACGATGGGTCGAGGAAGGTGGTTCACAGGCTCAGCGTGGCTGATGCCAGAGATTTGCTGGCCTCCGGCGTAGCTTCCGGGGGGATGATCCCCAAACTGGAAGCCAGTCTCAGGGCCCTGACCGCTACACAGGAGGTACACATCATAGACGGCAGAATTGCCCATGCCCTGCTCCGTGACACTGCCGGGCCGCCTCAGCAAACTGAACGAAGAGGTACAGTAATTGTCGACTAGTAAGTGGCAAGAACTGGAACAGAGGTTGTTCCTCAGAACAGTGAATAGAGTCCCTGTTACTCTTGTTCGCGGTCAAGGGGCTCTGGTCTGGGACGACGAGGGCAAAGAATACCTGGACTTCGTTGGTGGTTGGGCGGTGAATAGCCTCGGGCATTGCCCTCCTGTTGTAGTCGAGGCCCTGGAAAAGCAAGCCAGAACCTTGATTCAGGCTTCCAACCAGTTTTATACCATTCCGCAAATAGAGCTGGCACAACTACTCGTCGAGCATAGTTGTCTTGATAGGGTATTCTTCTGCAACAGTGGGGTCGAAGCGAACGAAGGGGCATTGAAGCTGGCTCGCAGATATGGAAAACTTCGACTCAATGGTGCCTATGAGGTTGTTACGACCCACAGTTCTTTCCATGGCCGGAGTCTGGCTATGACTGCCGCTACAGGGCAGAGCAAATTTCAGGAGCCTTACATACCTCTACCTAACGGCTTCGTCAACGTTGAATACGACAACGTCGACGCCGTAAAGCAAGCGACCAGTGAACAGACCTGCGCTGTAATTCTGGAGCCTATCCAGGGAGAAGGAGGAGTGAACGTACCGAACGACGACTACCTCAGAAGGGTGCAAGGCTGGTGTCGGGAAAAGGGAATACTCTTCATTCTGGATGAAATCCAGACGGGGATTGGAAGGACAGGAACCCTGTTCGCCTATGAGCGATATGGAGTTGAGCCAGATATAATGACCCTGGCCAAAGGCCTGGGCAGCGGCGTGCCCATCGGTGCTCTCTTAGCCAGAGAGCATGTCTCCCTGTTTTCCCCAGGTGAGCATGGCTCCACATTCGGTGGCAACCCTCTGGTTTGTGCCGCCGCTTATGCCGGCCTTAACTACATCATTGACAACGACATACCGGCAAAGGTTGAGCGGGTGGGGAATTACTTCATGACCAGACTGGAAGAACTGAAGCACCAGTTTGATGCCGCTACTGAGGTTAGGGGTCGAGGATTGCTGATCGCTCTGGAATTCAGCCAGGAAATCGCAGATGAGTTGGTACTGGCTTGTGTGGATAGGGGTCTACTGGTTAACAAGGTGAGGCCCAACGCTCTGCGCTTCATGCCTCCTCTTATAGTCACCGAGAAAGAGGTAGACAGGGCAATAGACATCCTGGTCGATGCGCTAATGGAGAAATTACAGGCTCCAGGTGCGAAATCGTAAATGGTAGGGTTGGCCAGAGTTTGGAATACGGCACGCGTTTTGAGCATTTCAATTCTGAGTGTGTTCAAGATTCAGAGCCTGATCTAGTGAAAAGGGAGGCTAGGAAATGTCAGATAAGATAGTATTGGCCTACAGTGGTGGTCTGGACACCTCGGTAGCCATCAAATGGCTGGAAGAAAGATATGGCTTGAAGGTGATCACCTTCACCCTGGACATAGGCAGTGTACCCGACCTTGAGTCTATACGACAGAAAGCGCTGAGAGTTGGAGCGCTAAGAGCACTCGTGTTCGACGGTAGGGAATCCTTTGTCCGGTCATTTGTTTTTCCTGCCCTCCAGGCCGACGCCGTCTACGAAGGGCAGTATCCCTTAGCTACCGCTTTGGGGCGACCCCTCATTGCTCAACTTCTGGTGGAAACAGCCAGAAAAGAAGGGGCGACAGTGGTAGCCCACGGCTGCACCGGCAAGGGCAATGACCAGGTAAGGATTGACGTAGGCGTGGCAGCTCTGGCCCCTGAGCTCAAGGTAATTGCTCCAGCTCGGGAATGGAATATGACCCGGGAGCAAACAATAGAATATGCCGAGGCTCACCATATTCCTGTTCCTATCACCAGGGCCAGTCCCTATTCCATCGATGAAAACCTGTGGGGTAGAAGCATCGAATGTGGCGTACTTGAAGATACATGGAATGAACCTCCCGACGATGTATTCCTGTGGACAAAACCTCCTGGCGAGACGCCGGCCCGGCCTGCTTACCTGGAGATTGGTTTTGATCAAGGGATACCGGTGAGTCTTGATCAGCGTAAACTGGACGGAGTTACGCTGGTTCAGAAAGTACATGACCTGGCCGCTCAGCATGGGGTGGGCAGGATAGACCACGTCGAAAATAGGCTGGTGGGCATAAAATCGCGAGAGGTTTATGAGGCGCCAGCTGCCACAGTGCTTCTGAAAGCTCACCAGGCCTTGGAAGACCTGGTGCTGGCAAAGGAACAAATCCGCTTCAAGGCGAAGGTAGCTGCTGAGTATGCCGATCTCATCTACAACGGGCTGTGGTTTACGGGTCTGCGCCAGGACCTGGCGGCCTATGTAGAAAGCACACAGAGGTATGTCACGGGAACTGTGAGGTTGAAGCTTTTGAAGGGCAACTGCCAGATAGTGGGCAGGAAGTCACCTTATTCCTTGTACGACTACAGCCTGGCTACTTACGACAAGGGCGACGCCTTTGACCAGAGTGCCGCCCCTGGCTTCATCCACATCTGGGGTCTGCCGGCCAGGACCCAGGCCAGGGTGCAGCCTCCGAAGGCATCCTGATCCGGGATTGTCTGACACTTCGGTTGCCTTACTAGGTGGGGGAGGCTTATTCCAAGTGCTAAACCCGGTAATGCAACCTTCTCCGCCTTTCTGCATTATAGTAATCGATGGGCGAGCACCTGATAAGAGCTGAGGAGAGCCGTGTTTTGGCATGGAACGACGGTCTTGGTATGAGTCTATGATAGCTCTCTGCCATGGATGCAGATGACCTGGCTTACCAGAGTACTGTCGAGAGGAGTTAGGAATTGAGAAGGAGACTACTTATTGCAGCGGCAGTGGTGATAGCGGCTGGTCTGATTACCTATGGGGTCCTTGCAGCGATATCATCTCCGGTACATCTTGAGTTCGATTTTTGTCAGGGCGCCCAGGGCTGGGAAGCTGGCTTTGCCGAGTACGCTCCGGACATGGAAGACACCATGCAGCTTGAGGCTGGGATAAGTCCACTGCCATCGGAGCTTGAAAGTGAATGCACCGGTTACTATTTGCAGGGGATGAATAGCCCGGATGACCTCTTCATGTTCCTCAAGCGCCGACTGGGGACCGATGATGGTATAGAGCCTGGCCAGAAGTACCGCGTAACATACACCATAGTGTTTGCTTCGAATGCACCCAGCGGGGCTGCTGGCATCGGTGGCCCTCCGGGCGAATCTGTGTTCCTGAAAGCAGGTGCCTCCGCGGTGGAGCCTGAGGTTTATCTTGATTCTGCTACTGACTATTATGTTATGAATGTTGATAAGGGATTGGGCAATAGCGGCGAAGGAAAGGCGGCGTCGGTAGTCGGGCACATCGCTAATGGCCTTTCCGCCGATGAAATTGACATAACAGACCCGCCATACGTCTCCCTCGTTCGAGAGCACACGCACAGATATAAGGTCACCGCCAGTCCGGATGGCGAACTCTGGTTGCTGGTAGGCACCGATTCTGGCTTTGAGGGACTTACCGGCATCTACTATCAGCGCATAGAGGTTACGCTGAGCCCTTCGATATTGTAGTCCTTGGCATTGGTCCTCCACTGTGGCCGGTGCTGGATAGTCGCCCCAAGATATCACGGAACCAGGGAGCCAGGAATCTGGCCCCGTAAGTCTAGGCGGTTGGCAGAAAAGCGTGCTCAGGGCGGGAAGCGGGCGATGCTAACCGGTGTTCTCAGAAATCGCGTTGACGGCTACAATTATCTCTGCGAGCAACCCGAATATTTTAGCCTTCTCTTTACTCTGTATGTGAAATCCGGCCTGAATCAGGCTTTTCTCTGCGTAGATCGGTCTGGAACCGACATATTTTGGGCATTTATTGTGTACCCACTCATAGAGCCTCAGGAATATGGATTCCCCGTTTTCCTTTGACATACAGGCCACTCCCAGCCTTGCCCCCGGCTTCAGCACTCTCCTTATCTCGCCCAGCACCCTGGGAATCTCGGGTGTATCCACGACCTCCAAGGTGAAGCTCATGAAAACGGCATCGTAGACCTGGTCAGCAAAGGGCAGGCAGGTTGCATCGCCACAATATAGCTCAGCTCTGTTAGCCAGTCCCGCATTCTCCAGTCTTTTCCTGGTTATCTGCATCATGCGAGGGGCAATATCGATACCACAAACCCTTCCCGTTCGGCCGATGGATTCTGTGACGAGCTTCAGGCAGTGCCCTGTGCCGAACCCAATTTCCAGAACCGTTTCCCCTTCTGCAATTGACAGGCGTTGCAGCGCCAGCCTTCCGTACTTTTGCCCCACCGCTCCTATCGTGTAGCCGTAGTATCTGCTGAGCGAGTCGTAGGCTTGCCTGGCTTCCTCCTTGGTTCTGGGGACCGGAAGTATGTCCGACACCTTTGACTCGTTTTCTCGGTTCACGTTTCTGAGCGCAGCGTAGCATATTCCAGCACGGGCATAAAACGTTTGTGAGCATCTGCAGAGTGGAGCGGCAACCAGTCATAGTGGCATGATAGGCATACCTCCAATGATAAGACTAGCGGTTCCAGGAATGCGGCACACACCTTAGATCTGTGCTAGAATGTCGCGACGGAGGAAATCAAGATGGAAAAGCAGAAACGGGAAGCCCCGGGACATAATCTAGCGGAGCTACAGGAAAAAGCGAAAAATGAGCGGATTGCCGATTTTCTCGGTATCAGGTTGGTTGAACTGTCCGAGGGTTATGCCAAGGTGGCAATGAGACTGCGACCTGAATACACTAATTTCAATGGCCTCGTGTTTGGGGGCATCGTCATGTCGGTGGCCGACGAGGCCTTTGCCTATGGCACCAATTCGGTCATTACTCCTAATGTGGCCTCTCAGTTCAACATACATTTTGTAGCCGGGGCTGGTCTGGAAGACGAGCTAATTGGGGAGTGCCGGGTAGTGAGAGCGGGCAAGCGCGTCTGTATCTCCGAAATGAAGGTTACCAACCAGGATGGGAAACTCATAGCCAGCGCGACCGGGACGACCATTCCGTTAATTAACCGTTGAGCCTGATTCAGCTTAGGGTTGGGATATGGAGAGGGTCTCTAGTGACCAACAATACACAAACACCCACAACTTTGCCCAAATCATCCTAGAATGCACCTGAGAGGCCCGAGAAAGGCGGTTACGTCTTTGATGGTAGTAATTCCTAATGACAGATCTGACAAGGCCTGTTCTGTGCATACCGGGTTGGTGGAAGATGCCGTGGGATGGCCTTGTCAGTTTTGGGATCCTATTACGTTGTTGGTCAGTGGTGAGAGATGCAAGGGTGATCGAGTGCCCTTTTCGGTTCAATGCTTAGACCTGAATAGCCTTTGCCACCATCTTTGCTTAGGGGTATGCTTAGGGCTCTCCAGAAGCAATATTCGTTCCTGAAGCCATTGGGCTCGAGCTTTCCAATAGCCAACTTCTTGAGATAACTGCTCTATTCTATTGATAAGGGGCGGAGTGGATAAGGCATTATCTGCTAGGGGCTTGTTGACCAGGGGTAATTCGTCGATGATGTATGACTGACCGAACTTGGAGGGGGCCAATGTAGCCTTTAGCTTGCCGGACTTGATATAGCGGCGTACGGTTATGGTGGAGACTCCTAGAGCGTCGGCAGCCTCTCTTAGTGTGTATGCAGCCATTGAAGGAATTGTAGCACGTCGGGTGGTGGGGAGAAAAGAGGGTCGGTGATTTGGGGAATGGAGGGGATGTTCAGGTTGAGCAGGGATGAACAGGGGTGAAGAACCCCTATTAGTTTTCCCGGCTTAGGCTTGCTTGGGTATGGCAGAAGCGTGGCCTACTAGGGGAGGTGGGGTATTCGCCATTCGGGGAAGCGTGCGTGACTCGTTGACTGTTCATAGAAGAGTCTAATCGGCTGTTTGTGCTCCTGTACCTGGAGTCGCTGGACTCCGGCTATTCGGTGGTCTGGGTTGCGGGTTCATGGCAGTGGTCGGTGCGCTACACTGTGTGTCTGTACTTCTGCTTTCGTTGCCTCCAGAGCCTGATAATTCCGAGGAGAAAGTTCATTCTAGGCACTCTTTGCATATAGGAACGATACTCGTTACCAAAGCGTTGTATGAGGAGTTTATCTTCCTCCTTTGTGCTCCAATATAGGATGACGGTTCCAAGAGTACCGAGGATCGCAAATAGCCAATGCGGATAGAACAACAACGTGGTAAGGAATATTGACAGGATTCCGCCCAAATATTGGGGATGGCTGACAGCGGCATAGATACCTGTGTCCACCACGCGGGTGGTATGGACAAATGATTTCCCTTTAGGGACACCTCCCTTTCTTGGGAACGTGATTATTGG
>CAYSBO010000002.1:42701-46361 GCA_964429285.1 uncultured Dehalococcoidales bacterium
CACAGTTTTGCTCGGTGTTCTGCCGTGCGTGGTCCGGGCAGACGAAACAACACAATCGGGCCGCAAAGGCATTCTTCGGGCGATGTGGCAGAATGTGTCGAGTGGGTTGTGGATGCTGAAAGACCTACCGGACTATGGCCTCTTCGACGATTTCTGAAACATCCTTGATACTCATCCTGTCGTCCAGCCCTTCGTCCTTTATGGCTTCGCCGAGCATGACAGTGCAGGTTGGGCAGGCTACCGCCAGGATGGTAGCCCCTGTCTGGTCGGCTTCTCTTACCCTGATTCTTGAGGGGCTAGTTGGACCGCCGCCGAAGAAGTCGGTGTAGAAGTTGCCACTGCCCCCGCCGCAGCAGAAGGAATTCTGGCGGTTCCTCTCCATCTCGACCATGTGGAGGCCGGGGATTGCAGTCAGTATCTCGCGGGGCGCTTCGTACTCTTCGGCGTGCCTGCCCAGAAAACAAGGGTCGTGGTAGGTCACTGTGGCGTTCAGATTGGAAGCTGGTTCAAGTCTGCCTGCTTTGATCAGGTCACGGAGTACCTGCGTATAGTGAAATACTTGAAATCCACCCTGGTATTCCTTTCGGAATACGTTGTAGGAATGAGGGGAGAGCGCTATGATCTTTTTGACGCCGGCCTTCTGGAAGAGGGCTGTGTTCCTGTCTTTGAGCATGCCGAAAAGCCGGCTCTCGCCGAGCATATGGACTTCATTGCCGTCGCACTCTTCCTCGGGGCCCAATATGCCAAAGGAAACGCCGGCTTTCAGAAGAAGTCTGCCTACTGCTTGAGCAGTCCGCTGTACCTTTTCGTCAAAAGAGCCAACACACCCCACATAGAAGAGGAATTCCTGGCCATGGTATTGCTCTATCCCCATATCTTGGGCCCAGCGGCCTCTGTTCCGTCTGAGTTCCCGGTAAGGATTGCCATAGGCTTCGATATTCCGGAAAAAGCGTGCCACCCTGGGACCAACCAGTCCATCGTTCACTAGCTCCTGTCGGGCTGCTACTATCATATTGACAATATCTTTATTGAAGGAGAACTTGCAGCTCTGGACGCAGTTGTTACAGGTAGTGCAGGAGTAGAGTATATCGCCCAGCGACTCGGACCACTGGATTTCCTTTTCTTGCCAGGCCCGTATGAGCCACAGGAGCCCGCCCGGTGAGTAGCTCTTCAGGCGGAACCTGTTATAGATGGGACAGTTGAATTCTGAATAGTCCAGAGTTAGCTGGCAGTAGCCACAGCCGAAGCATCTATGGATCGTGTTCTCATAGTCTTCCAGGGAAATTTAGCTCACCTCCCAGTTTCCCGGATTCATGATGCCGTTGGGGTCCAGCATCTTCTTTATCCTGTCTATCAGTTGGCGTGTCCCGGGGTCCATTCTTTCAAGGATTAGTTTCTGTGCCGGCAGTTCCGGCTTCCAGACCACCCCTCCCAGCTCCAGGGTCAGGCGGTTAGTGTCATCCAGGGCGCCTCTGGCTCTGTCCGCCTCCTCCGGGATAGCCCGGTTGAAGGCATAGGAGAAGGCGAGCATGACGCTGTGGCCGTTGGGCAGGAGCTGTATTCCCAGCTGGTATAGGAATTCGTACTTGTGGGCGATCTCAATCCCGCTTTGCCAGGCCTGCGGTATTACTTCTATGGGGAGTATAGCTCCGGTGTACTCAAAGCCTCCGCCCTTCCTGAAATCGGCAGCAGTGGCAGCGAAGGGAGGCACGCCCAGAAACCTCTCCTGCAACGGGGTGAGCGCCGGCTCCTCGTTTACCGGGTGTAACTTGTCCTGGTATTTCTGGAAGATCTGGCTATGCAGCTCCTTCTTGGCATCAAACTCGGCCTGCGACTGTCCGGAGATAACGATAACGTAGTATATGCGCTGTGCCCACCTGGGCTTCTCCTGGGTGATAATGAAGCAGTTCTCCAGCAGATTGATCTCGCTGAGTTCGACTATTGCCTCCGGAATGAGTTCGGTGCTATCGGAAACGAACAGCAGAAGGTCTCTGTGGCTGGGTTTTGGGAATAGCTGCATTGAGAGTTTGGTCACGATTCCGGTTGTGCCCAGCCAGCCCAGGAAGAGGCCCATGAGGTCGGGGAGCGGGTCCCGGGTGAACCAGTTGGGACTTATTGAGCCTGAGCCTAGCTTACATACCTCGCCAGTCGGCAAAACTACCTCCATGCCGTTGACCATCTGGGAGTTGACGCCGTACCTCGGCGTCAGGTGTCCGTGCCCGTGAATCAGTATGTTGCCAACTATAGTGGCGGTGGGTGGTGACTCTGGAGTTGAGTGCTGGAGATGCGGGTGATGCTTCTGAAGGTAGGCTCCGAGGGAAGCCTGGGTGACGCCCGCCTCTATTAGTGCGTAACGACTGGCTTCGTTCACCTCTATTATGCTGTCCATTCTTTTCATGTCCAGCACAATGCCCCCTCTGACAGGAACGGTCAGACCCGACAAGGTCAGGCCTCCGCCCATCGGGGTGAGAGGGATCTTCTCCTGGTTTGCCAGTTTGACTATGCGCTGAACCTCATGTACCGTTCGGGGCATGATCACATAGTCGGCCTGGCGCGACTTCTGCGCCCCGGGATCGCGGGAATACAGATAGAGGTCTTCGGTGCGGTTTGATACGTGATCCTGGCCAACAATCTCAGCCAGCAGGCTCAGGATGTCCTGTTGCATGTATGGCAGCATTGTAGCATAGCTTGAGGCATTTTGGTAGTTGACGGGAATTGAAGTCAGCGTTGTGTATGCGCTGCGACCTGGGTGCGATATTCCTTTGACATAATATTTGACTTATGTGGGCCTGGTCGGGATGGGGTCCGTGTGACGACTGGTTACACTCTCTTCACTCGTATGATAGTATTTGCCAAAACGAGTTGAATTGGGCACCTATGGTTTTAAGGTTCCTCCCGGTGTTTCTCTCCCTGGGTTTCGTGGCAAAGGTCCTTGGTGAAGCGGTCCACGAGCTCATGGGGCACGGTCTGTTCGTCCTGGCGTTTGGTGGCAAAATAACAAGCATAACCATCTCTTTGCTCTGGCCCTATGAGCTGTCCCACATCGGATTCGCTCCCCCGCCCGGTGATTTCCAGTCCTGGCAGGAGGCCCTGGTGGATGGGGGTGGCATACTCGTGTGCTTGATAGTCTCGTTCACAATACAGACGATCCTCCTGCTGAGCTTCTCGAAAAGGGGGAATTGGGTGGTTTCATCGCTGCTATTCTGGCTGGCTTTCTGGACATTCATAAACCCGGCCGGGTATCTTGTGGTAGGGGGCATACACCCGTTTGGTGACGTTGCCAACCTTATAGCTCAGGGGGTTATGACGAAGGAGCTTGCCTTCGGCCTGGGATTTGCCCTATTTCTCATCAACCTGCTGACGCTTTCCGTAATATTGAGGAATGTGCTCAGGAAAGCCGGGGTTAACCAAGACGCCAGATGGAGTATCGTTCTCTTCTGGCTGATAGTCCCCCTGCTGACACTTGTTTACGTTGTAGGGCATGGTCAATCTTTGCTCTTTGCCTTACTGGGCTTTGTTCCGGTCGTGGCAGCATGCGCCGGACTTCTAGTGTTTGATGCGGTCTCGTCTCACAGAAAGAAAAGGGGAACGAGCGAGTGAAGGAAGCGGACTTGATTTGTGTCGGCGTGGCCAACATGGTTTCGTGGGGGCTGTGTGTAA
>CAYSBO010000003.1:0-37177 GCA_964429285.1 uncultured Dehalococcoidales bacterium
TCATCCGCTTTTCCGGCACGGAACCACTGGTCCGCATTTACTCCGAGGCCGAAAGCCTGGAAAGGGCAAGAGAACTGCTAGACGAAGGCAAGAGACTGACTGGCCTTTCGGAAAGCTCGTGACGGACTATAGTGGCGGAGGGAGAGGGATTCGAACCCTCGACCCCGATTGCTCGGAGTAAGCGCTTAGCAGGCGCCCGCACTAGACCACTATGCGATCCCTCCCGTTCCTGCAACGTAATTCATTATGCCACAGATCAGATGCATCAACAAAATGGGGAGGTTGCGCCTCATGGTCATGCTCGGGGACCCAGAAAGGCCTGACCGCGAACAATGCCTTGGATTCTTTGTGGGGTTCCGCAGGGAAAGATACAGCTGAACACTTTGCTAAAGAAACAATAAAAAGTAACTGCCAACCAAGGCGGAGAAAACAAAAGGTCAGGGCCAAAGTCGATGCCCGTTACTTGTTTGCGCTAACGATATCTTCGATGCGGTAGCAGAACGTACCGGCCGGAGCCACAACTTCAACCGTTTGCCCTTTTTCTTTGTCCAGGACCACCTTGCCCAGGGGGGAAGTAACAGAGAGTCTGCCTCTGGCAGGGTTTGCCTCTCGTGGGTCAACCAGGTCATAGCTGAGTTCTTTGCCCGAGGACAATTCAAAGAGCACCACTGTGTCTCCGAATTTTGCCCTGGATATTTCCTGATTCTTTCCCGCTATGCTAGCCTGATTCAACATTGCCTCTAGCTCTTTCACCCTTCCTTCCAGATGCGCCTTTCGTTCCCTGGCTGCTGCCAGAGGGGCGTTCTCCGAGAAGTCCTTGTCCGCCGCCGCCCTTTGCATCTCCTCAATAATCTCAGGAAGCTGACCTTTCAAACTGGCTAATTCCGATTCTAATCTGGCATAACCTTCCGCCGTCAGAGTAGCTCCGGTCCGGGGAATGTGCCAGGAGGCGCTTGCCTTCGGAGAGACTTTTCGGGCCCTGAGGTGCTGAGCCAGGCTCGTTCCGGTGAGTCCTTTTTTCCGGATGTACGTGAGAAAGGACCTCAGGGGTTTGACCGCCGACGGGGTGATCTGTTCGCCGTAGCTGGCTACATCAACCGGGCTAATCTCCTGCACCTGCCTGGACGAGCCAAGCCATCTAACAAACTTGGATATCTCGGCCTGTATTCTACTTCTCTCTTCCGGTGGTAGACTCGATAAGAAGCCGTCTGCTACTTTGGAAAGCGTCGGATTGTGCTCCAAGCTCATCCCCACAAACGCAAATAGTAGCTCAAAGAACTGTGCTCTGTCAATTGACCTCATAACTCATACCGATGTTTGAGTCTTGAGGCCGGCGAGGCTATAATATTAATGGAATTTCCCAGAATAATTGCGGAGGTGGCCGGAGTGTCCACTGGAGATACTCAAGCAATCGAAAGGCTGAAGAGTGCTATTTCTGAAGGCAAGAGCTGGTATGTGGCCTTGCTGGAAGCCGTGCATCTATGGAGTAGCCCTGAAGAGGACTATGATGGCCGCCATTATCATTACCTTGTGGACAACGAGGCGTTCGACTGGCTGGCCCTAGCAGAGAGGTTGTGTGAAGAGCTGGACGGACTTGTTCCGGAAGAGGAGCGGACCAATCTCCTCTTCTTTGAGCTACCACCGGTCAAGTTGTCCAAAGGCGAGTTCAAGGAGCTAATTGGCGCCTCCAAGTACCAGACTTATCTGAACTATTTCTATGGCGTTCTGGTGGAGAGGTTTCTCATTTTGGCTGTAACGGAAGAGATACGTAAGAAAAAGAGAGTTCTGGGCTTGAATAACGACAATGGAACAGTGGATGAGGCCTACCAGCGCATTTACGGGGCCCCCGAATTTGCCCTTCTGAAACAGTTCAGGAAGGAGAGACGTTATCCTCAGCGCAGGTCCATGAGCCTCAGCCAGTTAGATGAATTCACCTATTGGCTATTCAAATATCGTATGAAGATGCGCGACAAATCCCGCGTGGCCAGCGACACCAAGAAAGCCCTGACAAAGTTGTATGAGATACTAGACCTGAGAGCTAAGCTACTGGGCCCCTCCTACCCGAAGGTCGAGAGGTATCAGTTGTCACCCGATGGCGATCTCAATTGAGACAGTTCCTGGTGCAGCCTTTTCAGTTTATCCTCGAGCACAGCGAATCTCTGTTTCTCTTTTTCGATAACGTGAGCCGGCGCTTTGTTTAAGAAGGCGTCGTCCCTGAGCCTGGCATCAAGTTGAGAAATCCTTGCCTGGATTTCCTCGCTTTCCTTCAGCAGCCGTTGCTCTTCAGCAAGCCGGTCTATCATACCGGCCAAAGGCAAAACTACCTCAGCCTCTTTCAATACCAGAACCACGGCTTCGCCTTCAGGGGCTTTCCTCTCTTGGCGACGCAGTATTGTTAAGGGTCGTACTTTGGCCAGCGTCTCTATCATATTTGATTCAGTAACAAGAGCCGAGAGGAGTTCGCCAGCGTAGACCTGGGCTTCGATCCACTTGTCTGGCCCCACTTCATGTTGAGCGCGAACATTACGAATAGAGCGGATAATCTCTATTACGGAATCCATCACTCGCTCTGCTTCGGGAGCGAGGGACTCTTCATCAGCCACAGGATAAGGAGCCACCATTATGGAAGGCGACATCTCTTCGCTGGAAGGTAAGTGTTGATTCAGATTCTGCCACAGTTCCTCCGTGACGAAAGGCATGAAAGGGTGCAAGAGACGCAGTGATTTTTCCAGTGCACTGATCAGGAAAGGTAACGGTGACGGTGGTATTTGGGTACGAAGACGTATCTTGGCAACTTCAATATACCAATCACAGAACTTGGACCAGACAAAATCATAAATCTGCTGCTCCGCTTCACCAAATTGGAAATCTTGCATCAACTCAGCGACGTTCCTGATAAGCCGATTGAGCTGGCTATCAATCCATTGATCTTCCATTCTCTGCGGGTTGAGCATCCGTCCAGACGGATGCTCGGCTGCCCCGGATTCCGTCGTTTCGGCATCCAGGCTCTGCAGGATAAATCTAGTAGCGTTCCACAATTTGTTGACGAAGTTACGGCTAGCCTGCAGTTTATCATTGCCCACATTTATGTCATTGCCCGGTGAACTGCCGGTGGTCAGCGCAAAGCGCAGAGCATCGACACCGTAACGGTCTATAGCCTCAGAGGGATTTATGACATTCCCTCGCAGTTTGCTCATTTTCTCCCCGCTTTCATCACGAATCAGGCCGTGCAGGTAAACAGTGCGAAAAGGTATCTCGCCGGTATCCTCCAGGCCCATCATAATCATCCTGGCGACCCAGAAGAAAAGGATGTCGTAGCCTGTTTCCATTACCGAGCCGGGGTAGAAATAACGGAGGTCATTGGTGTTCTCCGGCCACCCAAGCGTAGAGTGTGTCCACAGCGCTGAACTGAACCACGTGTCAAGGACATCAGGGTCTTGAACGATGTGTTTCGAATCACAATGCGCACAAGCCACGGGTTCATCAACGGAGGCAGTCACCTTGCCACAATCCTGGCAATACCATACCGGGATGCGGTGTCCCCACCATAGTTGCCGGCTGATGCACCAGTCCCTGATATTTTCCATCCAGTCAAAATATATCTTGGTGAAGTGTTCCGGGACTATGGTGACCTTTCCCTCTTTAACAACCCTGATGGCAGCCTCAGCCAGGGGCTGAGTCTGGACAAACCACTGCAGGCTGACTCTGGGTTCAATCATCGTCTGGCAACGACAACAATGCCCCACCGAGTGCGAGTAGGGCTCGATTTTCTCCAGAAGTCCCTGGTCTTCCAGCTCAGCCAATATCCTAACCCGACACGCAAATCTTTCCAGTCCTTGATACGGACCTGCATTCTCATTCATGGTGGCATCGGTGTTCAGGATGTTTGCCAGCGGCAAATTGTGTCGCTGGGCTACTTCGAGGTCCGTGGGGTCATGAGCGGGGGTTATCTTCAAGGCTCCGGTGCCGAAAGAAGTGTCGACAGCCTCATCGCTGATTATGGGGATTTCCTTTCCTATAATAGGGAGGGTGACACTTCTACCTATGAGGCTACTATAGCGTTCATCTTCAGGGTTAACTGCCACGGCTGTATCACCAAGGAAAGTCTCTGGACGGGTGGTAGCTACCGTAACGAAGCCTTCCCCTTGAGTCAAAGGATAGCGAATATAGTAAAGGTGTCCAATAATGTCTTTGTGGTCTACCTCGAGGTCGGATAGGGCGGTCTGGCAGCGGGGACACCAGTTGATCATGCGCTCCCCACGATAGACCAATCCCCTGTCATACAGACGTACAAAAGCAGTCCGGACAGCCTTGCTCGGACCTTCATCCAGGGTGAAGCGCTCCCTGGTCCAGTCACAAGAAGCCCCCAAGAGTTGGTGCTGCCGTCTGATATCTGCCCGGCTCTTGTTTGCCCATTCCCAGGTTAACCTGGTGAAATTTTCTCTACCTATCTCCTCCTTGGTTTGTCCTTTCCTGGCCAGTTGCTGCTCCACAACCACTTGTGTAGCGATGCCGGCATGGTCGGTCCCCGGTAACCACAAGGTAGGGTCGCCTTTCATCCTGTGCCACCTGACCATGATATCCTCCAGGGTCGCGGTCAGGGCATGCCCCAGGTGGAGTTCACCGGTCACGTTGGTGGGCGGCATAATAATGACAAAAGGCTTTCTACTGGGGTCTATTTCAGGAGTGAAATAACCCTGCTGGAGCCAGAAATCATACCACTTCTTCTCTATCTTGCCCGGCTCGTAGGCTTTAGGCATTTCAGACATTAGCTCTTGACCTGTCCCAGCTATCAGCTGTCACCTGGAAGAAATCTGGGTATTTGCACAAATTCAAGGCTTGCTTGGTCGGTGGGACTTGCGCCTTGGGAGAAGCGCAACCACCCTGTCCAAGATCATTTCGGCCACCTCTCTCTTGGGCAGAAGAGGCACGTTATCGATCTTACCTTCTCTGTCAATTATGGTTACTCGATTGGTGTCAGTTTCAAATCCGCTATCCCTGGCCGTAATATCGTTAGCCACGATAAGGTCGAGTTCCTTCTGCTGCAGTTTCTCCTTAGCATTTTCCACCAAGTCAGTGCTTTCGGCAGCGAAGCCCACTTTGATGAAATTTCCTCTGACGCTGCCTAAGATATCCTGCGTACGCTCCAATTCTACGGTTAACCCTGACTCTCCCTTTCTGATCTTTTCTTTGGCTCTGCTCTTGGGGCGATAGTCGGCTACTGCTGCAGCCATAACCAGAGTGTCAGCCTGGGAAGCCAGATTTTGTACTGCGTAGTACATCTCCTCAGCTGTGTTGACTTTGACTACGTCAACGCCCACGGGCTCAGGCAAATCACTGGGTGCTGTAACCAATATTACTCTGGCTCCCCGGTCGCGTGCTGCCTCGGCCAGGGCGTAGCCCATCTTCCCCGATGAGCGGTTACCTATATAGCGAACCGGGTCAATAGGCTCCTGAGTACCGCCAGCAGTAACCAGGATATGACTGCCGGCCAGATCTCCACCCCTCCCTAGTAGTTGACAGATGCTACCCATGATATCACCGAGGTCGGCGAGTCGCCCCAGGCCTTCTTCACCGGAAGCTAATCGCCCCGAGGCCGGACCAACAATCTCGAAGTCCCGAGCTCTCAGTTTGGCCAGGTTGTCCTGGGTGACCGGATTGCTGTACATATTGGTTTCCATAGCTGGAGCAATAAGTACCGGTGCCCTAGTAGCCAGTACCGTGCAGCACAGCATGTCGTCAGCGATGCCTGCAGCCAGTTTAGCAATGATATTGGCTGTAGCAGGCGCAACCACCACTAAATCTGCAGCCCTGGCCAGGGCAACATGTTCAATGCCGAATTCCGAAGCCAGGTCAAACATTTTGGTAACCACGGGGTAACCGGTAAGAGCACGGAAGGTAACAGGCGTCACGAACTGGGTGGCTTCTTCCGTCATAACCACATTCACCTTAGCCCCCGCCTGGGTTAGCTGGCTGGCGATCTCTGCTGCCTTGTAGGCAGCAATGCCCCCTGTCACTCCCAGAACTATGGTCTTGTTACCAAGCATTACTACTGCTCCCTATTCATTTCATAGATGAGCCGCAATCCGGTCAAGGTTAGATTAGGGTCTATCACGTCAATAGCTGCTATTTGCTCGGCGAAAGGATAAGCCTGACCGCCGGTAGCTACTACTTTGGACTTGCTACCCAATTCCTGCTCTATTCGCCGAATCATGCCCTCAATAAGGTCGATGTAGCCAAATATTATACCCGATTGCATGGCAGACACAGTATTTCTACCGATGACTTGCTTGGGACGGATCAGTTCTATTCGAGGCAGAACTGCCGTACGGGTGAACAATGCTTCGCTGGCTATGTTAATGCCCGGGGCGATGGCTCCACCAAGGTAGTCACCTTCCTTCGATACAATATCGAAGGTGGTAGCAGTGCCCAGGTCAATGATTATTAGTGGCTTTCCGTAGAGGTTCTGAGCGGCCACAGCGTTGACCACGCGGTCAGTGCCAGCCTCACGAGGGTTGTCCAGGCGGATCCTCATACCCGTCTTGACGCCAGCTTCCACCACCAGGGGCTCATTGTTGAGGTATTTCTCACACAATTCCGTGAATGTGTGCAGTAACGGGGGCACGACACCGCATAATGCAGCTCCGGTAACCTTTGAAGCGGAGACTTTTCCTCTCTCCATGAGGTTGAGCAGTATTCCGCTGTATTCGTCTGCAGTGCGATTGATATCGGTAGCCAGGTTCCAGGTGGCTGCTAGCCTATCGCCATCAAATATGCCTAGCTTAATGTTGGTGTTCCCTATATCGATTGCTAACAACATAGGCGGTTGCTCTTACCCTTATCTCCTGGCTTTGGGGGTTGAGTATACCACTACTACCTAATCCGTGCTACCATCGAAGCTTTGGGCCAGAAAACAGGCACTAACTGGGAGTAAGATCTGTGCCGCTCTCTCGCTGCAAGTCCTGTAATTCCCTGACCATTGCTTGCCAATGCGTACCCGGCCAATAGACACGCCGGCAGGTAGGACATTGGGTGTATTGGGTTTGGGTTTGAAATACATGAGGCGGAACCAGGCTCTGCACCTCTTCTCTGCTCCGGGGCACTAACGCTTGATTACATTCTAAGCAAAGCGAAAAGGGCCTGAAATGATAGTCCAGCTTCAAAGCTTCGACCACCTCTCTTATCTGTCTCTTAGGCTCATCCTGTTCAATGAGTATGGCTCTGAGTTTGCCACTCGTAACCAAGCGTCTCTTCATGAATTCAGTGTCCTTGGTCAAAACCACCCTACCCTCATTCAGCGCAGTGCTAATCATTCTGTTGTTGTCTTTGTGCTCGAACAGCAGAGTGTCGTAGCCAATCAGCCTTAACCATCGGGCAAGCTTCCCCACGTTGTTATCTGCAATGAACTTAATCTCCATAGGTTATCCAGCACAAAGATGCCCGACATGGGCAGATGATCTGGAGAACATCTATTTTAGCATTGATCACGTTGCGAGCCGGGACAGACCAGCCTGCACAAGCTAGTCCGAGAACTTCTTTGCTGCCTCAGCCGGAGGAACGCCGTTTTCATCCCAGCCGCGCTTTCTACAGTACAGCGAAAGAAGCTTCTGAAAATCTTCCTGGTCGATCACCCGGCCTGCGTTTGGACCCGTAAGAGGAGGATTAGCCCAAACCTTGTAGGGGAGTTTGTCGTCTTTCCGGTTCATACCAAGACGACAGTTTATCAGCCTCGTCAGGTCGTATATGTCATTGGAGAGCTCCAGGAGATGTTCAAGGGACGTTTCGTTTCCGGTAACATATTCATAAAAGTTTGCATAGTGTTGTTCGCTGAGCCCAAGCTCAATCCAGGGCAACCGGCACACACCGAGCATGTCAAACAAGGGTCGCACCGTCTGGTGATATATCACGATGTCAACCTTTTCGTCGTCAGTCCAGTTCTGGCCTTCTTCCATTTCCTTGGCAACGGTCCAGGCACGCGTATGATGCGCGCCTATGTCTGAGGTAGCATAGGCCAGGCCCATAGAGATGCTCGGACGGCTGTCATAGGCCGATTGCTCAAGGCCCTTGACCTGGAGAATGATTTTATCCATTTCAGGCCATTTCTCAATAATACGACGAGAGCCGTCGGCCAGGATGTCGCCGATGCCCTCCCGGCTGGCGATTTTCTGTATCAACCCCAGGATGGCATCTTCATCCCCCCAGGCAATCTCTTCGCCATCGAGGTCGTTGAGCGACAAAATACCCTTTTCGTATCCCTCTATCGTAGCCCCTACTATGTTACCTGTGGAAATAGTATCTATACCCAGTTCATCGCAGAGTCGGGTTGCGGCAAGTATCGCAGCGAAGTTGTCAAGCCCCAGGTTTGGCCCCAGCATGGCGCAGGTCTCGTATTCTGGCCCTTCCACTACCGTGCCTGTAAATTTTCCACTCTTAACAAGGCAAATATTGCCGCAAGACATGGGGCAGGCAAAGCATGCACTATCTCCTATTTTGTACCGGTCCACCATCGTCGTGCCGTTGACCTGATCATGCCTGGCAAAAACGCTATCCTTGAAATTGTATGCCGGCAGGATACCCTTCTCGTTGGCATAGTCGATGACGTTCATCAGACCTTGTTGTTGCCAGAGCTTGAAGTATTTGTGTTCCTCCATATACTTAGAAGCCTGGTCGGCCTCCGCCATCAACCCGGGCAAGTCATAAACGGGAAGGTCGGCGTGCCCGCGAACAACAATCGCCTTGAGGTTCTTCGCCCCCATGATCGCACCCATCCCCGCCCTGCCAGCGTTGCGGCTCCAGTCGGCGTTGACGCAGGCAAACCTGACCATATTCTCGCCCCCCAACCCTATGGTAGCGATATGGACGGAGTGGGTGCCCAGCCGCTGTTTAATCAGTCCTTCTGCTTCCAGGCAGCTTTTTCCTCTCAGTTCAGGCATAGGAAGAACCGTCGTTTCGCCATTGTCTATGAAAAGAATAGATAGTCCCGGTGCCTTACCCTCAACGGACAGAACATCAATTCCTGTTTGCCGTAACTCGGTACCGAAGCCACCACCCATGGAAGAATCACCGTACAGCCCGGTAGCCGGTGAAATAGCTACGAAGGAGTTCTTTCCCGAAGAGGGCAAATAAGTCCCGGTCAGCGGCCCCGGCGCGACAACCAGAATGTTCTCAGGGCCAAGGGGGTCAATCTTGAAACCGTGCTTCCTCAGGTTGTCCCACACCAACTTGGCCCCGAAACCACGCCCTCCTATGTACTTCTCCAGGAATGCTTCGTCAAGGGTTTGGCGCTCAGCAACGCCCCTGGTCAGGTCTACATGCAGGTGCCGCCTGAAATAGCCGCTCTTTATGCTCATAGCTCCTCTTTTCCTACCTCGGCATAGCGGATGACCTTCTTCTCGCCCTTCTCGAAGAACTCAATTTCCTTCATCTGAGTGTAGCTCAGGACGTTGTTAAGACGCCTGGCTTCGCCCAGGGCAGCCTCCGGTATGAGCCTGAGTGCTCCCGTAGGACATTTCCTGACACATTCCGGATCTCCTCCACACATATCACACTTGATGGGCAGGTCATAGTCCTCATGTATATATATCGCTCCAAAGGGGCAGGCTTCCACACATTTGTAGCAGGAGGTGCAATTCTCCTTGTCCAGTTGCACAACGCCGTCAAGCCAGCCCAAGCTGTCAGTAGGGCATACCTGCGCACATGCGGGCACCTTACACTGGCTGCACACAATGGGCATTCTCACGACCGGCTGAGGGTAGGTGGTCAGGACTCTTATGGCCGCCTTCTTGGGATTGTTCACTCCGAAATGCTTGATTGCACATACAAGTTCGCAGATCCTGCAACCGGAACACTGTTCAGGGATTACCGTTAGCTTTCGTGACATCAAATGTCTCTCGTAATATTCGTGTAATTATCGTCTCTGAATGGCGACATTGTCAATTAGGGCACATAGGTATTGACAACCTTACGTAGCTCAACGATAATCTCAGCAGAGAGGTCATTATATGGGTACCATACCTGGAGAAATAGCTCTGCAATTGTGTGCTGAAAGCCGTGAGGAGAATCCTGCCAAGGGCGAAGCGCGTTAAGGGAGATGAATTGTGTCGCTCATACCAGCTTTTGAGATAGGTGTATGGAATGCCTGGATTTTCATGATTTGGCCCTGGGTCGCTACGCTAGCGGTGAGGCTTGTGGGGTCGGATGTATACCGGAGAGCGTCAGGCGTGCCTTTTGAAATGAGAACCAGCCGCCAATACAGAGTAGTCAGCTATATATCTATGGTAGTAGAAGCCATGGCTCTCGCGTACTCTATCTTCTTGCCGCTCAGACTGGGCACCACGTGGTTCTATGCCGGTCTTGCTATTTTCTTGGCAGGTCTGGCGGTACTCACGGCTGCCATATTCGGCTTTTCTAGGGCACCGATGGATGTACCGATTACCAGAGGGATATACCGTTATTCGAGACACCCCATGTATTTGGGATCATTGTTGATATATTTGAGCGTCGGCTTAGCTTCGGCATCCTGGGTTTTCCTATTGATTTTCGTACTGCAGTCAGTCTCGATAACAATTGCGGCAGTGGAAGAGGAACGCTACTGCCTTGAGAAGTACGGCGACGCCTACCGGGAGTATATGGAAAGGACCCCCAGATATCTGGGAATACCCAAATCATAAGGTGAGAAATACGAATGAGCCCAACGTAATGCTGCTAAGCGATCGAACTGCCAGCCGAACCACCTGACTTTGCGGCCACTTCTTTTCCAATAAAGCTATATATCTCTTCCCCCGTTGCTTCGGAGCCGAAAACACCATCAAACCCTAAGTTCACCAGTTCCCTGTAATCATCTGGAGGAAATACACCCCCGATAACAAAAACGACTTTGTCTTTGATATTTTTCTTACGAGCAAGACGTATTAAATCGCTCCCCAATGCTAGATGTCCACCTGATAGGCTGCTGACGCCGACAACTTTTGCATCTTCTTGGATAGCGACTTCGATAATTTCCTCAGGGAAAGCATTGCCAATATACACCACTTCGACACCGAATTCGCGCAACATTTGGGCAACGGTGACCGCTCCTCTCCAATGTGCTTCTAGTCCAAGTGTAGCGATGACAATTCTTACGTTATCGGTTTGCATACTACGTGCTCTCCTCTACCGGTTCGCTGGTGGATGCCACAACCCAAATGTCTCCCGAAATACCTGCGCGATTTCTCCTTCTGTTGCATCTGCTCGCACGGCTTCAATACAGTAGGGCAATACGTTTTCATGCTCTAAGCAGGCCTCCCGCAACTTCTGCAAACCTTTTTTGACAGCAGTATCGTCCCTTCGCTGTTGGAGTTCTTCAATTTTCTTCCGCTGTCTCTCTTCCACACCGCTTCTGTAGCGAAAAACGTCAGGTGCCACCCTATGTCCATCCACTTTATGATAATTATGAGCGACTAGCTTTATCGCTGATTTCTCTTTCATCCTGTTTTCGTTATGAACATACTCGGTTATCCTCTTGTGCAACCAGCCCTTCTTGATAGCTTCAACGATACCACCCATTTCTTCTATTGCATCAATCTCGTCGAGTATCTTTCTCTCCAGTTCGTCAGTTAGAGATTCAACATAGAAGGATCCCCCCAGAGGATCGACTACAGCGGATATTGCTGTTTCTTCCTGAATGATCTGCTGCGTCCTGAGGGATACAAGTGAAGCAGCCTCCGTCGGCACTGAATAGGCCTCGTCGTATGAACTCACGTGTAGAGATTGGGTTCCACCAAGCACGGCAGCTAGTGCGTGATATGCAGCTCTTACAATATTGTTCATTGGTTCTTCACTGGTTAAGCTCAATCCCGATGTTTGTACATGACACCTCATCAACGTCGCTTTTTCATTACTGGCCCCAAACCTGTATTTCATGATTCGGTACCATAACCTCCTTGCTCCGCGCAGACGGGCGACCTCAACAAAAAAATCGCTGGCAACATCCCAGAAGAAACTAATCCTCTCCGCTATCCATTCTACGCTGTGCCCTCTTGTGACTAACTCCCTGAGCGTCTCAATAGCATTTGCCATCGCTACAGAGGTCTCTGTCACAGCTGAAGTCCCGGCTTCCCGCAGATTGTATCCGTTGTAAGTGATGCAATTCCATCTTGGGACATGTGTCCTGATAAAGGATATGTTGTCACATTGAGTCCTGAAACATTCCCCTGGAGGTATAAACTCAAGCCCACCTCGTACGACTTCTTCCATTACCATATCATTTTGTACCGAGCCCCTGAGCTTCTCCCACGGGATCCCCCTCCTTTCGGCCATCACCAAATACATGGCAAATAGTATGGCCGTATTCGTTGGATAATGTGTAACAAGGGAAACGCTCAGCTTATCTATTGGAACATCTTTGAACAGTGACTCCATGTCGTTCACAGAATCAACAGCAACCCCACCCATGCCAACCTGTCCCCGAGCTCTGGGAGAATCCGAATCGTACTCCTGGATCGTTGGAATGTCGAAGACAATATTCATACCTGTTGCACCGTTATCTAACAGAAACTTGATTCTCTCGTTAGTATCTTCTGGACCGGCAAAACCTGAAAGTTGACGAATAGTAAATTTGCGCCCACGGTACATATTCGAATGAATACCCCTGGTATAAGGATGCTTGCCAGGAAGGCCCAGATCTTCACCATAGTCCAAAGATCTTGTGTCTATTGGACTATAGACCAATCCTCTTGGTAGATCCGTACCTAATAACGAATGTGGCGTAATATCATAGTGTTTTCTGTCTTCAATCGACACAGCAGAATTCTTCCATTCTTCAAATTCCCTGGATAGCCTGTCAATGGTATCTGCGTTGTAGACGGGCATGCCTCGCTGACTTCTTAACCCCTCAGTGACCATCTGTTTCGTTGTTTTATCCTGGTTCATTTCATACCTCTATAGATAAAATTCGATAGAAAGCAAGTGATACGAGAACAATTGTCAAACCTCAGTAGTGTGGTTACATATGCTTGCGGACATTATATCACTATCATTTACACATCTTACTTTCAAGCGCCTTGACACCTGATACATGGAGCCATCTTCATAGCTAAGGTCGCCCTGGTCATCGGGCTTTGATATGGTTTAGGGTTTCATTGGAGTCATAGTATAATAAGGCTGTGGCAAAGAGAGAGAAACCACTCTTATTGCTCTTTGACGGCAATGCCCTGATACACCGCGCCTTTCACGCCCTGCCCCCACTAACCCAACCCCAAACAGGGGAACTGGTGAACGCCGTCTACGGCTTTGCCAGTACCTTGCTCAAGGTATTTGCTGATTTCAAGCCCACTCATTGGGCTGTCGCCTTTGACCGTCCTACTCCGACCTTCAGGCATGAAATGTTCGAGGAATACAAAGCCCAGCGCCCGGCCGCGCCTGAGGAATTGAAAAGCCAGATTAAGAAGGTCCATCAGCTGGTGGAGGCTTTCTGTATTCCTGTCTTTGAAATAGACGGATTCGAGGCCGACGATGTCCTGGGCACCTTAAGCAGACAGGCTGACGAGCAGGGTATCGAAAGTGTCATCGTCACCGGGGATAACGATATGCTACAGGCTGTTTTGCCCCGAGTAAAGGCCCTGGCTCCCAGACGAACGTTCACAGATACCATCCTTTACGATGAGGAGGCAGTAGAGCAAAAATACGGCGTCAAGCCTGAACAGCTGGCCGACCTCAAGGCGCTGGTCGGTGATGCCTCGGACAATATACCCGGCCTGCCCGGTGTTGGTCCCAAAACAGCCACCAAGCTAGTGCAGCAGTACGGCAGCCTCGAAGGAGTCTATGAGCATCTTGATGATGTAACGCCGAGCAAGTTGCAGGATACGCTGCGCGAATATCGCGCTCAGGCCTTCCGGAATAAGGAATTGTCCACCATAGTCAAGGATGTTCCTGTCAAGCTGGACCTGGAAACCTGCCAGGTAACCCACTATGACCGAAACCAAGTGGCGAAGCTTTTCCAGGAGCTTCAGTTCACCAGATTGCTGTCCCGCCTGCCTCAAATACAGGGCGAGGGAACCAAGCCCTCTGCAGTCAATTGCCACATGGTAAACACGGAGACAGCTTTGGAAGGGCTTATAGCCGAAGTCAAAACGGCACAAAAAGTGGCCATCGAGATTGAAACCACGGGCGAAAAGGCTGCGATGGCCGATTTGATAGGTATAGCGATATCATCAGCCCAGGGAAAGGCGTCCTACATACCTGTGGGACACCAGGGTTTGAACCAACCGCAGCAATTGCCGCTCACCCAGGCCATAGGCGATCTCAAAGTAGTTCTGGAAGATGCCAGTATAGACAAGACTGCCTATAACGGTAAGCACGTTATAGGAGTGCTGGCCGGTTTCGGAATAGAAATCAGGAACCTGAATTTCGACCCCATGCTCGCTGCCTACCTCCTTGGCGAGAAAAGCCTCGAGCTTAGAGCGCTGGCCTTCAACAAACTGGGCACCGAGATAGCAACCCCGGCTGAATTATGTGGCGTTGGGAAGAAACAAACCCTGCTATCCCTGCTAGATGTGAACCAGACTGCTGACTATGCCTGCGCCAGCGTGAACATCGTTTGGGGCTTAAAGGAAAGTCTGGAAACTGAACTGCGTAAGCAGGGACTATGGCGCCTCTTCACCGAAGTGGAGATGGCTTTGATTCCCGTTTTGGTAGCCATGGAGGCCAATGGCATTCTTCTGGATACCCGCCTGCTCCGGGAGATGTCTCTGGAGCTCGGTCAGCAGTTGTTGAAACTGGAAAAGGACATCTATAGCAGTGTCGGGCATCAATTCAATATCAATTCGCCACAGCAGTTAGGCAAGGTGCTTTTTGGGGATCTCAATCTGCCTCAGTCTCGCAGAACCAAGACCGGCTACTCCACCGAAGCTTCGGTCATGGAGGCATTGAGAGGGACTCATCCCGTAATCGAACTAATAATGAGGTATCGTCAGCTCAATAAGCTCAAGTCAACCTATATTGATGCTCTACCATTGCTTGTCAACCCCAGGACAGAGAGGCTGCACACCAGTTTCAATCAGACCGGCACAGCCACCGGCCGACTCTCCTCCAGCGAGCCCAACCTGCAGAACATACCGATAAGGGGCGAACTAGGGAAGAAAATAAGAAGAGCCATCGTCGCTCCTGAGGGGACATACCTGCTGAGCGCCGACTACTCGCAGATCGACCTCAGAGCCCTGGCACATTTGTCTCAAGACCCGGGTCTAATCGCATCTTTTGCCCAGGATGAAGATATCCATGCCCTGACCGCCTCCAATATCTTCGGCACCCCCACAGACCAGGTAACCCCTGAGATGCGCCGGAATGCCAAGACCGTTAATTTCGGGATTGTCTACGGGATGAGCGACTACGGTCTGGAGCAAGCTACCAGCTTCAGCCGGGAGGAGGCCTCCCGGTTCATCGCCCTGTATTTTGAGAAATATCCCAAGGTAAAGGAATATCTTGAGGCGACCAAGCAGCAGGCCCGGAAGCTGGGCTATGTGGAAACTGTGCTGGGGAGGAGACGATCCCTGCCTGAGATCAATTCCTCAAACCGGGTGGTGAGGGAGGCTGCTGAGCGTATGGCCATAAATGCCCCGGTGCAGGGCAGCTCCGCCGATATCATCAAAATCGCCATGATAGATTTGCACCAGGAAATGCAGAGGCGTAACCTTAGAAGCAAGATGCTGTTACAGGTACACGATGATTTGCTTTTCGAAGTACCCGAGAACGAAGTGGAGGAAATGAAATCCCTGGTCCCCGAGCTCATGATTGGAGCGGTTGAACTTCGTGTCCCCTTGAAAGTGGATACCAAGCTGGGCAGAAACTGGGGGGAGATGGACTAAAACGTCAGGAGCTTGATGCAGGTTCTCGAAACACCAGGGCACCGACAGGGCAGACGGCGACACATTCGCTGCAGTCCCCACAAATAGACCTGCCCACAGGCTCATCCCCAAAGGCAGTAACTATCCTTCTAAAGCCACGGTAAGCAAAGCCAATGGCTCCTTTACCCAGTTTTTCCTTGCATACCCAAACGCATCTGCCGCAAAGAACGCACTTATTGGGGTCGTAAATGAACAGAGGACTGCTGGAATCCACGGGTAGCTCAGGCAGGATCTTTCTGAACCTTTTTGTGTTGAGCTTCACGCCCAGATGCTTGGCTATCCTTTGGAGTTCGCAAGAACCACTTTTCGGACAATGGGCGCAATCTACGGGATGACTGGCCAGGAGCAATTCCAATGCGGTACGGGCTAGCCTTAATGCCTTCGGCCCTCTGGTATTGACCGCCATGCCTTCCGTTACAGGCGTGGTGCAGGCTGTAACCGGCGCATCTTTGCCTTCTATCTCCACAAAACAGAGACGGCAAGCAGCAAATGGCTCGCGCTTTTCTCTTATGGCACAAAGATTGGGTATGTAGATGTCATTGTCCAGAGCTGCCCACAGGACCTTTTCGCCCGGGGCAGCTCTTACCGTCTTCCCATCAATTGTTAAAGAAATAGATTTAGCTTTTCCCAGTATCTTCCCCCTTGTTCTCTCGTCGAGGGACCGAAAATCGCCGGGCAGAACTGGTCTTCCCGGACCAGACTACCATTTTCTAGAAGAGCCCCTGTACTTTGCCCGTCTTTGTGTCAACGTCCACCCGCCTGAAGGCCGGATCCGAACTGGTGCCCGGCATCAGGCTGATTGTCCCTGCGCAGGGGCAGAGGAACTTCGCCCCGGAATAGATCAAGACATCGCGAATCGGCAGGCTCCATCCCTTAGGGACACCCTTCAGGGTCGGGTCGTGTGTCAGGCTCAGGTGAGTCTTCACCATCATGGTGGCGTATTCGTTGTATTTAGGATCACTCTCAAACACTTTGGCCTTAGCCTCAGCTTCAGGGCTCCAGGCCACTCCAGCAGCTCCATAGACAACTTTGGCAATCTTGTCTACTCGCTCTCGCAGCCTCATGTCCTCTGGGTAAAGGAACTGGAAGTCATTCTTTTCTTCACAGGCTTCCTTAACCGTGTCCGCCAGTTCCAGAGCTCCATCGCCACCCTTGAGCCAGTGCTCGCTAAGCGCACAACGTGCTCCGGCCGCCTCCGCTGCCTTGCGCACCATGGCAATCTCTGCCTCCGTATCGGTGTGGAACGCGTTGATACATACCACAGGGTTGATGCCGGACGTCCTGATGGTATTGATGTGGTGGAGCATGTTAGGAAGCCCTTTTTCCAACAAGCCCAGATCTTCCTTGGTGTAGGACTCAGGCAAGGGGAGACCGGCCACTACCTTGGGGCCGCCGCCGTGCATCTTCAGTGCCCTGATGGTGGTGGTGAGCACTGACACATGCGGCTTGAGACCGCTGAGTCGGCATTTTACGTTCCAGAACTTCTCGAATCCAATGTCGGCTGCAAAGCCGCTCTCGGTAACATGGTAATCAAACATCTTCAACCCGATGCGGTCGCCGATCACCGAAGACTGCCCCACGGCGATGTTGGCAAAGGGTCCAGCATGCACCAGACAGGGCTGGTACTCCGCAGTGCACATCAACGTGGGATTGATAGTGTTCCGCATCCAGGCAGTCATGGCACCCCCCACCTCCAGATCCCCAGTAGTAATAGGCTTGCCTTCCCTGTCATAAGCCACGGTAATCTCATCCATCCTTTTGCGCAGGTCCGCCAGGTCCGTGACAATGGACAGCATAGCCATGAGCTCGGAACTGACGGCGATACCAAACTTGGATTGCATGGTGTAGCCGTCCATGCGGCCACCCAGGCCTATTACGATGTTCCTGAGACTCTGGGCGCAGAAGTCCAGTATCCAGCCCATCTCCACCCTGGTCGGATCAACATTCAGCCGGCGCATTCTGCTGCGCTTAGCCAGCTCTTCATCATTGTAGTTACGCTCGTGCTGCATTCTGGCAGTGAGCGCCACCATGGCCAGGTTATGGGCATTCATTATGTCGTTAATGTCGCCGGTAAGGCCCAGAGAGAATTCGGTCATGGGGATGAGCAGTGCATTGCCACCCCCAGCAGCGGTCCCCTTGATATTCATGCTCGGACCACCAGAGGGCTGACGTATACAACCACCTACATTCCAACCTCGTTTGCCCATACCTTCCAGGATCCCCATGGTGGTCGTCGTTTTCCCTTCGCCCAGGGGCGTAGGCGTTATGGCAGTCACCTCGATGTACTTGCCATCTGGCCTGTTCTTGAGACGGTCGATGACCTTCAAGAAATCGACCCTGGATAGTCTCCCATAGGGAACGATTTCATCCTTATCCAAGTTCAGTCTTTCCCGCCAACCGTCGGGGGTGGGCATGTTTTCTTCAGCAGCTTCCGAAATCTGCCAATCCTTTAGTTTTGTCGCGTCGTAAGCCATGATAACCTCCTCTCTTTTATGTCGTTTTGCAATCTCTCATTTGCCCATGCGCTCAGCCCTGCGCTCGGCTGCTACTACTGTGTTGACCATAAGCATGGTGATAGTCATTGGACCCACCCCTCCGGGCACCGGGGTAATAGCGCTGGCTTTCTCTTTGACCGCCTCAAACTCCACATCCCCCCGGAGGTCAGCGACCTGCTTGGTGGGATCCTTCTTGCTGGGTTTCCACCCCACCCGGTTCACTCCAACATCAATAACGACTGCTCCCTCCTTCACCATGTCCGCTTTGATGAATTCGGGTACCCCCATTGCAGCAACCAGGATATCCGCCTGCCTGGTGATTTCGGCCATGTTCTTTGTCCCCGTGTGGACGACGGTTACGGTGGCATTGGCACGCTTGTTTTTCTGTACCAGCATGGCCATAAGAGGCTTACCTACTATATTGCTTCGGCCACATATGACAACATGCTTACCTTCGGGGGCATTGCCGCTACGAATCATTAGCTCCATAGCACCGTGCGGTGTGCAGGGCATGAAATAGGGGTCTCCGATAAGCATCTTGCCCACGTTGACGGGGTGGAAACCATCCACGTCCTTGGCCGGCTCGATAAGATTCAGCACTTTGTCCGCATCAATGTGTTTTGGCAACGGCAATTGAACCAGGATGCCATCCACATGTTCCGCTTTGTTCATTTCCTCTACTTTGGAGAGGAGTTCCTCCTCCGGAGCGTTCTCAGGCAAAACGATGGTCTGCGACCACACTCCTATCTCCTCCGCTGCCTTCTCCTTGCCCGAGACGTAAGAAACAGACGCAGGGTCTTCCCCCACGCGAATCATGACCAGCCCTGGCGTTACGCCCCGTCCCTTGAGCCTAGATACCCGTTCCGTCAACTCCGCCCGGATCTCTTTCGCTACCTCAGTTCCAGAGATTATCTTTGCCGTCATCTGAACCTCCTTTCCTATATGCTAGTTCGTTGGTTTACCAGTAGTCTCCGACTTAACGGCACCGAGCCGTGCCGCAATGTCCTTCACCCGGTCGATGACCGCCGGGCTCGCATTGCTAAGAGGGAAATTGCCAAGGCCAGCTTCTATTATGGTCCCGTCATAGGGAACGAAGCCCAGGAACTCAAAATCTGGCATTGCAGCAATAAGATAGTCCCTGTCCTGGTCACTTCGAATCTTGTTGGCCACTACTTTCACGTTTGCTAAACCTATATCCTTGGCCAGCTCTCTTATCCTGAAGGCTGTCTCCACGCTTGCCTTGCCCGGTTCCACCACCACTATCAACTCGTCCACCGCCTTCGCCGTGGCCCGCCCAAAATGTTCTATCCCAGCCTCCATATCCATTATGACCACTTCATCCCTCCGCAGGAGTATGTGAGCGACCAAAGCTTCCAACAAGGCATTTTCGGGACAATAGCAGCCGGTGCCACCTTTCTTCAACCGCCCCATCACCATTAGTTTGATTCCGCTATGCTCTACCCAATATTTCTCCGGTATATCATCGACTTTGGGATTCAGTTTGAAGTATGGTGATGCCTGGCCAGGCCGTGCCCCCGTTCTTTCTTCAATCAGATCTCCCATCTCAGATATAGGGGTTATCCTCTCTGGGTCAGGAAAGCCGAGAGAAGCTGCCAGGGTAGCATTGGGGTCCGCATCTATGGCCAGGACAGAGTAGCCGGATCCTCTAAATATGGTAGCAAGGAGGGATACTAACATTGTCTTGCCTACCCCCCCTTTGCCACTAATAGCGACTTTCATACCAGGACGGCAGATTCTAACCTATGTCAACAATACAAGTCAACCTGCGCTCAAAAAGCAGAATATGTAGCATGAGAGATGTCTTACAGAGAAACCGTCATCCTGTTGTTGATTATTGTTGCGCACTACCATTCCGCATTGCTACAATGGCCTCGGTATCTCTCTTCCCTTTGCTTGAGACCGGCGTGAGCTGGACATAGCCGGACATCCCGGATGCTGGTTTCAGCTCGATAAAGAAGAGGTCCATTTTGATCATCGTCGGTGAGAAGATCAACACCAGTCGAAAGAGTGTCGAAGAAGCGGTCAGGAACCGAGATGCCGCGTTTATCGTCGGACTGGCCCGTGAGCAAGCTGAGGCTGGCGCTGATTATATTGACGTCAACGCCGGGACCTTCCTCGAGCAGGAGGTTGACTGCCTGTGCTGGCTAACAGAGACTGTACAGAAGGAAGTGGCCCTGCCCTTGTGCCTGGACAGTCCCAATCCCGAAGCCCTGTCCGAAGCAATGAAAGTCCACAAGGGTGAGCCGATGGTCAATTCTATCTCCCTGGAAGAGGACCGACTTCGCCTACTTCTGCCGGTGGTCACCCGCCGACCCTGCTCCGTGGTTGCCCTTTGTATGGCCAGAACCTCGATGCCCGTCACGACAGGTGAAAGAGTCGAGGTCGGCTCCGAACTTGTCAATAGACTCACCAGCGAAGGGTTTCCCCGCGAGAAGATTTATGTAGACCCGCTCATACATCCCGTTTCTGTGAATACCGACATGGGAATCGCCGCCCTTGGAGCAATCAAAGGAATAATGGAAGGTTTCCCGGGCATAAATACCATTTGCGGCCTTTCCAACATTTCTTTCGGCCTGCCGCAACGCCGCCTGATTAACCGCAATTTCCTGGCTCTTTGCATCGGCTACGGACTGTCTGCGGTCATTCTGGATCCAACCGACAAACAACTCATGGCTACCTTGCTAACGGTGCAAATGCTCCTCGGCCGGGACGGATACTGCGCAGACTTCATCGATGCCTACCAGAGCGGACGTATCAGTGCGTGATAGTCCGGCAAATCCAAACTTGGTTAAGAACGAGTGTAAGGAGGTTGAAAAGTGAGCGATTTCAAGGTCTTATCTGAAGCTATCAGTAAGGGAGACATCAACACAGCGGTATCGGAGACGCGGCAGGCATTGGACGCAGGCAGAAGTGCGCAAGATATCCTCGATAACGGGCTTATCGCTACCATGAACGAGGTAGGCGATAGATTTTCCAGCGGCCTGATATTTGTCCCCCAGATGTTGCGCTCTGCCAAGGCAATGCAAGAATGCACGAAGGTGCTCAAGCCATACTTTCAAGAAGGCGACGTTGTCTCCAAGGGAAAGGTATTGATGGGCACTGTAAGGGGCGACTTGCATGATATCGGCAAGAACCTGGTTTCCATGATGATGGAGGGTGCCGGATTCACCATCATAGACCTGGGGGTGGATGTCCCTCCGGAACATTTTGTTGAGAAAACAAAAGAAGTGAAGCCGGACATCGTGGGTATGTCAGCTCTGCTTTCCACCACCATGCCGGCTATGGCCGATACCGTTGAGGCCCTGCGGGTAGCCGGCATCAGGAAGAAGGTAAAGATAATGATCGGAGGGGCTCCGGTTACAGACAAGTATGCCCAGAAAATCGGCGCCGATTCTTACGCATCTGATGCTGGCTCTGCTGTGACCAGAGCCAAGGAGCTACTGGGCATTTCTTGAGAATAATCCAAGGAGTTTAGTATGAAACCATTGGAATCGACTACCTTTCGACCCCGGATGAAGGTCCTGAACCGTGAGCAGGCCTGGGCCATCCACACGGCCGCATTAGAGATTCTGCAGAAGACCGGCTTCAAGATGGAGCATCCTGGCGCACTGAGAATGCTCGTTGACGCCGGGGCCAATGTTACCGACGGCGAATGGGTCAAGCTCCCTGCCCACTTAGTGGAACAAGCCATGAAATCAGCGCCCCGCGAGATTGATCTCTATGACCAGCATGGAAATGAAGCCATGTGTCTGGCCAACGGCAACTCGTTCTACGGTACTGGCTCTGACGCCACATTCACCCTGGACCTGGAGACCGGCCAGCGTCGTAGAACAGTTCTGAGAGACGTCGCCAATTTTGCCCGACTGGTGGACGCGCTGGAAAACATGGCGTTTGCCATGTCTATGGCCAACCCCGAAGATGTCCCCATTGAAGATATCTACGTCTATGTTTTTGCCGAGATGGTCAAAAACACCAGTAAGCCAATCGTATTCATCGCCGATCGGGGCACAGACATTGCCAGGATATACGAGATCGCCTGTCAGGTAGCGTCAGGTGAAGAGAAGCTGCAGCAGAAGCCGTTTCTGCTAAATTACTCGGAGGCCATTAGCCCGCTACGTTTCCCGCAAAACGTCATGGAGAAACTCATCTTCTGTGCTGAGCATAAGATACCCATATGTCTTCCGTCTGGTTCCAATGCCGGTGGAGGAGCACCGGTTACCCTTGCCGGGGCCCTGGCGATGGGAATTGCTGAAAATCTGGTTGGCCTGACTGTCCACCAGTTAGCCGGCAAAGGCTCCCCCTTCCTGTTTGGCCCCAATGTCAGTGTTCTCGATATGAAGTCCACCGTTGTCTCATACGGCTGCCCCGAATGGAGTCTCACCCAGGCGGCGCTTGCCGATATGCGTGATGAAATCTACGGCCTGCCTATATGGGCATTTGCCGGCGCTTCGGATGCCAAGGTAGTGGACGCCCAGGCCGGAGCCGAGGCCATGTTTTCCATCATCACCGGCATGCTGTCCGGAGCCAACCTCATTCACGACGTGGGTTTCCTGGAATATGGAAACACCTCTTCGCTTGAGATGGTCACCATGGCCGACGAGCTGGTGGCAATGAGTCGCTTCTTCGCCCGCGGCATTCCGGTCAATGAGGCAACGTTGGCGCTTGAAGCAATACGAAGGGTGGCGACCGGTGGTCCCGGTTCTATTTTCCTCATGGATGATCACACGTTCGAACATTTTATGGAGGCCCAGTTCCTGCCAAGGCTTCTGGACCGCTCCCGGTACGATGCGTGGAAACAGGCAGGAGCCACAGAACTCTATCAGCGCTGCAACGCAGAGGCAAGAAGGATAGTTTCAGGACACGAAGTGGCGGCCAAGCCGGCGGAAGTCCTCGAGAGAATTGAGGAAATCGTCCGGGCAAAATGACCAGGAGTTCCACGATGCGGGTGAGATTACCTTACTACCAACCACTGGCACCTTCGGACATACAACAAATCGACCAGACAGGACGTCGGATCCTGGAACGCATCGGCATCAGAATCAGTGACAGCAATTTTCTGGGCGCGTTGAAGAAGGCAGGAGCTCAGGTCGAGTATGGGAAGCAGAGGGTACGATTCAGCGGGGACTGGCTCGACGAGGTTCTCAGTCGTGCTCCATCCCGCTTCACTCTCTATTCCAGAAACGGCAAGAACAACCTGGCTTTGGGGGAGGGCAATGTCTACTTTGCAAACGGGGGACGGGTCTTTCGTATCCTCGATACCAGAACAGGCAGTTACCGTCTTACCGAGCTAAGGGATGTGGCAAACACTGCCACGCTGGTGGAACACCTGGACTACGTCCGTTTCTACGTCATCGCTTGCCAGGTGCATGAGTTGGCAGCCCAAGACTACCACCTGAACGACTTCTATCAGGCCTTCAATCATACCACCAAGCATGTGATAGGAGGTTGTGACAATCTGGAAGGCGCCAGGCAGATGTGGAGACTGGCCAGCTTGATCGCCGGAGGAGAGGATAAACTCGAAGAAAAGCCCTTCGTTTCCGTAATCACCAACTTGATGAGCCCGCTAACCATTCAGATGAACACGCTGGAAGTCCTCGATTTTTGCACTGCACGCGGTATTCCTGTTGTCTGCGCTCCGGCACCAATCGCCGGAGCCACCGCACCGGCCAGCCTGGCAGGTACTCTTGCGCAGCTGCACGCCGAGTCACTAGCGGGAGTGGCCATAACTCAGGTGCTCAGTCCGGGAGCCAGAGTAATGTACAGTGCGGTCCCAATGATCATGGATTTGCGCAGGATGGAATTAGCCTTAGGGTCAGTGGAGGCGGCAATGATGAACAGTGCCGCAGTCCAACTGGCAAAACGTTATGATCTGCCTGCCTTTGCTTCGGGAGGGCTTACCGAAGCCAAAAGACCCGACATACAGGCGGGCATTGAAAAAACCATATCTCATCTGGCGGTGGCTATGGCTGGGGCAGACTGTGTTCGCCTGGCAGCGGGAATCCTCGATTCCGGAAACTCCATTTCCTACGAGCAATATGCCATCGATAATGAAATTATTGGCACGGTTCACAGGTTATTGGCGGGTATCAGGGTTACCGAAGAGACGCTGGGTTTCGACGTAATCGAGAAAGTCGGTCCAGGCGGAAACTATGTGATGGAAGATCATACCGTCGAGCATATGATGAACGAGTTCTTCTACCCCGACCTGAGTGTGCGCTGTAACTTCGATGTATGGGAAGAAAGAGGTCGGCCGGACATGTTAAGCCGTGCCAGTGATATGGTCCAGAGTATCCTCACAGAGAATGCAGAAGGCATCCTTGACTTAGATCTGATCGCAGAGATAGCGAGGACTAATCCTGGTATACAGAATGCCTGATAGGGCGATGTCTGGCAGGGCAACAAGAATCACGCGCATCATAGCCTGTGCAGTCTTCAAACCGGCTCTCGAAAATCTTAGACTGCAGGAGAAATATCCTGACCTGCGCCTAACCTATTTGCCGGCCCTTCTCCATTTGAAGCCGCAGGAGTTGCAGAATTGCCTTGACAAAGCGATTACGTCCGCAAAAGAAGCTGGAGAACGGGTCATCTGTCTCTACGGACAGTGTTTTCCCGAAATCGATGATTTCTGTCAACAAAGACGAGTAACTAAGGTACCGGGCCGGCATTGTTACGAGATGCTGCTCGGTGAGGAGCGATTCCAGCAGCTTATCGATGAGGTAGCGGGAACCTTCTTTGTTGAGAAGGACTTCCTGCTGAACTTCGAAGAGTATTGTGTGGAACCTCTGGAACTCGGGGACGAGGAAATGAGGAGACACTGCTTCGGACAGTACCAGAGACTGGTCTATATACACCAACCATCAGACCCCGACCTTATGCCGCAAGCCAGTGAAATGGCTGAGTTCCTGGGGCTATCTCTGAACATTGTTGATGCAGATTATTCGCACCTAGAAAAGACACTGAACGCGCTACTCTAATACAAAACACGTGCAGTCCGTAACTGAAGCCGATACAGGTTACAGGGATTTGCAGTTTGGTGTATATTAGAATATGTTTCATTTTCAACGGTACATAGGGCCTTGAGTTCAACAATTAACGTGGAGCGTCCACTCAATAGAAAACCAAACAGCAGGAAACGCAGGGTAAGGTATGTCTGGCTGCATGTTATGCCAGACGATCAATGGTTTCGCGTCCCGCGAGGACGGACTATTTGGGATGCTTTGCAGCCCACGGATATGGAACTGGAGGGTGAATGTGGTGGCCTGGGACACTGCGGTAAATGCAAGGTGAAAGTCCTCTCCGAGCCACAAGAACCCACGGACGAAGAAAGGGCCTTACTCGGTGAAGACGAATTGGAACAAGGAGTGCGCCTTGCCTGTCGCACCAGGGTGAATCATGACCTGACAATCTCCATTGGCGAAGGACAGGCGGCCACAGAATATGTCAACATCCTTACCACCAGCCATATATCCGCTGACAGATATATACCCGCGTCCCAGCTCGAGCCGCTGATAGAAAAGCGCCTTGTTTCGGTGCCCTTCAGCCTGGAGAACGAGAGGCTCTCGAACCTGGACCTGATCAAACTGGGGCTGGGCTCCGAATACGAAGACCTGGAGGCATCGCTTCATTGCCTTCGCACGCTGTCCAAGAGCGTAGGAGAAACCCGGTTTCGAGGCGTGGCAGCGCTTCACGAACACTGCCTACTGGACTGGCAGCATGACGGACGCGTAGACCATAAGTACGGACTGGTCTTTGACCTCGGCACCAGTACGCTGGTGAGCAAGCTCCTTAGTCTGGCGGAAGGAAACGAGGTTGCTGTCGGTTCTTGCCTCAACAGCCAGAAGAGACATGGCCCAGACTTGATCAGTCGTCTCCAGTACTGCCAGGAGCAGCCAAAAGGCGTCAGAAGGCTCCAATCTCTGCTTGTTAAGGATTTGAACCAGATTACGGCAAATCTGCTAACAACAGCCGGTATCGGACCGGAAGACATCCTGGTAGCCGTTGCTGCGGGCAACACTACCATGCAGCATCTTCTCCTCGGCTTGTCCCCGGTCGGAATTGCCCAGGCCCCTTTCTCTCCTGTCTTGACCAGCGGGCTGGTGGTGAATGCTGCAGACGTGGGTCTTCAATTACATCCGGCGGCGTTACTCTATGCTTTGCCCATGAAATCCGGTTACATAGGAGGAGACCTGCTTGCCTTCATCATCGCTTCCGGGGTTGCCGAGCAGCAGGATGAAATCATACTAGGGCTGGACCTTGGAACCAACGGAGAAGTCTTCCTGGGCAATGGCAGACGACTGTTGACTTGCTCTGCCGCGGCTGGGCCTGCTCTCGAAGGGGCGAGAATTACTCATGGCATGATCGCCAAGACGGGTGCAATTGACGGCCTTAGCTGCGAAGACGGTCAGATTCGTTATCGGGTTATCGGGAATGTCGAGCCTGAAGGTATCTGCGGCAGTGGATTGGTCGATTTGGTAGCCGTACTATTGCACTGCGGCATCATCGACAGAGATGGGTTGATCCGTCGTTCCCGCCAACGGGCAGCCCGGGACTTGAATTCGAGGGTCGTCACCCGGTCCGGACTTGGTAGCTTTCTCGTCGCTTCTGCCGAGGAGAGTTCTCATCAGAAGCCAATCTATCTTACTCAGAAAGATGTTCGCGAATTCCAGCTGGCCAAAGGAGCTATTGCCGCCGGCATCAAAACCCTGATGGATGATCTGGGTGTTCAGGTATCGGATATCGATCACGTCTACCTGGCCGGCGCGCTGGGAAACTACATCGACCGCTACAGCGCTCTGCGCACCGGGCTTATCCCTGCGGTCGATCCTGACATTGTCGTGTCACTGGGGAACGCCGCCAGCACGGGGGCTGCCATGGTTCTTCTGATGAAGAGCTACTGGCAGGCGGCGGCCCAGCTTAATGGGTTTATTGAACACGTGGAGCTTTCCTGTCGTTCAGACTTCAATCAGTATTTTGTCGAGCATATGAGTTTCCCCGGGCAGAACCTCTGGTGAAGTATCAATGAAATTCGAGAGCTATCAAACCGAATCACATTACGACGAGTATTTCGAGGCCGACGGCATACCACGCCCTTCCACATTGCCCTTCATTCGCAGGATAGACCAGTTATCGGACAAGAAAATACTACGTTGGAAAAGAGCCGCAGAATCTGCTCTGCTTCAGGCCGGCATAACATTTGCCCTGTACGGCGAACAGGAAGGGCAGATTGACCGTATCTTCCCTTTTGACATCATCCCACGGATTATCGACTCGCAGGACTGGGATGTCATCGAATCTGGTTTGAAGCAGAGGATTCATGTCCTTAATCAGTTCATCGACGATATCTACAACGACCAGAAGATACTCCAGGACAAAGTCGTCCCCGAAGAAATCATTATGTCTGCAAAATCTTACCGTCCCCAGTGTGCTGGCTTTCGTCCCCCGAAGAGTATCTGGTGCCACATCACCGGTACGGACATCGTCCGGGACTCTGATGGTCAGCTCTACGTCCTTGAAGATAACCTGCGCTGTCCTTCAGGAGTCTCCTACGCGCTGGAAGACCGTGAGGTCCTCAAGCGTACGTTTCCCAGGGTATTCGAGAGGATGAGAGTCTACCCGATCGACGATTATCCGAACAAACTCTACGAAATGCTGAGCCATCTGGCCCCGACAAACGTCGATTCACCGACCATTGTCGTGCTCACCCCCGGCATCTTCAACTCGGCCTATTTCGAGCACTCTTTTCTGGCGCGCCAGATGGGAGTACAACTCGTCGAGGGACGAGACCTCATCGTGGTCGATGGATTCGTCTGTATGAAGACCATATATGGCTTGAAGCAGGTGGACGTCATCTACCGCCGCATCGATGACGATTTCATCGACCCGCTTAGTTTCCGGGAGGATTCAATGCTCGGAATCCCCGAAATTATGGACGTATACCGCAGCGGTCGTGTCGCGATCGCCAATAGTCTCGGTACGGGGGTTGCCGACGACAAGGCAATATATGCCTATGTACCACAGATGACCAAATACTATCTGGGCGAAGATATGATACTACCCAATGTACCAACCTACCTGTGTTGGGATGAAAAGCAGCGGAAACACGTCGTCCGTAGTATCAACAAGCTGGTTGTCAAAGCCGTCAACGAATCTGGCGGGTACGGGATGCTCATCGGTCCGCATTCCACAAAGAAACAGCAGGCTGACTTCATCGACAAAATAAACGCTAATCCCCGGAACTACGTCGCCCAGCCGACATTGGATTTGAGCTGCGTTCCGACCGTAGTCGACGATCACTATGAACCCCGGCATGTCGATTTTCGCCCCTACATCCTGTACGGTCCGGATATCTGGGTAATGCCCGGCGGGCTGACAAGGGTAGCGCTTCCCAGGGGATCGCTCGTGGTGAACTCTTCCCAGGGAGGCGGCAGCAAAGATACCTGGGTACTCCAGGCCACTGAGAAGAAACGTGTGGCGCCGCGAAACCTCTCTAACCGTTTGGATAATCGGTGATGTGAATGCTGAGTAGAGTTGCTGAATCTATTTTCTGGATGTCACGATACATTGAGCGAGCAGAGAACATCGCCCGGTTCATCGATGTCAATCTCAGGTTGGTCCTTGATATCCCGATGGATATCAACCTGCAGTGGGAGCCCCTGATCCAAATCACTGCTGATGAAGAACTGTTTTCCAGCCAATACAGCAGCCCGAACCAGAAGAATGTGCTCAACTTCCTCATTTTCAACCTCAAGAATCCAAACTCCATCACCTCCTGTGTTAGCAAGGCAAGGGACAACGCCCGTACGGTACGTGAAGTAATTACAACTGAGATGTGGCTATGTATCAACGAGTTCTACCTATTTCTGCTCAGTCCCCGGTGCCGCACCGAGGCGTTCTCGAGTCCGAATAGCTTCTTGACCAAGGTCAAGAACTACAGTCAATTGTTGATCGGACTGGCCGAGAGCACCATGGTGCATAACGAAGGCTGGCACTTCATCCGAACGGGCCATCTTCTGGAGAGAGCAGACAAGACTTCCAGAAGCCTGGATGTGAAATACTTCATTCTCCTGCCTGAAGCCGATTACATGGGAGGGGCCTACGACACACTACAGTGGGCTGCCCTCTTGAAGTCGGTTAGCGCCCTAGATGTGTACCGCAAGCAATACCACCAGATAACTCCCTCCAACATCGTCCGGTTCCTCTTTTTCCAATCGGATTTTCCACGGTCGGTTAAGTACTGTCTCAGGGAATGCGATGCGTCTTTGCACGCAGTTACCATGACTCCACCGGGAAGTTATTCGAACCTGGCAGAACGACAGTTGGGAATGCTGCGGGCAGAGATCGAATACGCCGACGTAAACGAGATTGTCCAGGTCGGCCTCCACGAATACATAGATGCCTTCCAATTGAAACTCAACAAGGTAGGCGATACCATTATGAACTCGCTTTTCATGGTGCAGACGCCTGGATCTGGAGCCGTGGGAAGGAGGACAAGATGACGTTTTGCATCGGCGTCAAGGTAGCAGAGGGACTGGTAGGGCTTTCCGACACCCGGGTGACCAGCGGCACAGAATATTCCAGCGCCCCCAAGACGACAGTAATAGAAAGGGAACATCACTCGATGTTCATCATGACCAGCGGTCTGCGCTCCGCGAGGGACAAAGCCTTAACATACTTCAATGAATTGCTGGAAGCAGAGGACAAGCATTTCAGCCGGTTGTATATTGCGGTCAACAAGTTTGCCGAGCAGGTACGCCGCGTCAAGAACGAGGACCAGCAGGCACTGGAAGACGGTGGTTACACTTTCGACCTGACATGCATCATCGGTGGCCAGTTTGAAGAGGACAAGGAGCACAAGCTGTACATGCTATATCCGGAAGGGAATTGGGTTGAGGCAGCCGAAGACAGCCCCTACTATGTCATCGGGGCATCTGCCTTCGGTACGCCTATCCTGCGGCGAGTCCTTACATACCAGTCGAGCCTGGAAAGTGCCCTCAAACTGGTCTTTCTGGCCTTCGATTCGACCCGTATTGCATCCAACGATGTCGGTTACCCGGTGGACGTGGTCTACTACAAGAAAGACTCCTACTCTCTTATTGCGAAACGGCTGGAAGCCAAGGAGCTTCGGCCCATCAGCAACTGGTGGCAGAACGTACTGAAGCGCGGAGTCTCTCGGATGCCCTCGGACTGGATCCGTTCCATAATTGATTGACGCTATGCATTGGAAGGTAGAACATTCGATTTCCTACCGCTACTCGCGACCGGTAGCACTGGGCGCGCAACATATTCGCCTCAGACCGCGCGCCGATACCAGACAGCAGGTCCTGCGATTTGAATTGGACATCAGGCCACCTCCCTCTTTCCTGACGAACCATACCGACAGTGAAGACAACGCAACAACCACCGCCTGGTTCCAGGGAAATCACCAGAGCCTGGAGCTTGCAGCGCACCTCGAAGTCCAGATATCTGACAGCACTCCCTTCGATTTTGTCCTCACAGAACCAGCGATGAGTCACTTGCCTGTTGCTTACCAGGAACCGGACAGATCATTGCTTGGCATGTACCTTGTCCTTCAGCAGGAGGTCTCAGCGAAACTCGAGGGCTTCCTGAAACCAGTTCTCGTTGAGGCCAAATACGAAACGGTGCCGTTCCTCAACCGACTGGCCATGCACATCTCCAACAGCCTGAAGCGGGAGGATAGAAAGTATGGCAATCCCCGGACGCCTGAAGAGACGCTTCAAAAAGGAAAAGGGGCCTGTCGCGACTATGCCTGGCTCTATATCGTAGCCTGTCGTTCTCTCGGTCTAGCGGCGCGGTTTGTCAGTGGCTATCACATTCCACCCAGTTCGCGGGAAAAACCGGAGTTACATTCCTGGGCCGAGGTATTCATGCCGGGGGCCGGCTGGATCGGGTTTGATCCCAGCCTGGGGCTCGCTGTTTCCAACCGCCATATCGCACTGGCTGCCTCCTACGACCCTGCCCGCACAGCCCCTTCCAGTGGTATGTTCTGGGGAAAAGACGTCAAATCAAGACTGGACACCAACATCACGGTCAGTTCGTTGGAACAATTAGAATAGCGATGACCGGCTACTAGGAACTAACAACGGGCTGCTGCTCACCCCAGAAACAGCGATAATCCCTAACCATAATACCTTGCACTCAACAGCAATCCGGCAGTAGTTTGCCCACAGAAAGCAACGGTGATAACATGGGAGCCGGGGCTATACGAAGGAGTCTACTCAGCTGATCCAGCATCTACCTTTGCTTCTCAATGGAGGTCCATATGCCATACGAATATGAAATAAATCAACTGGCCAAGGAAGAATCCTGGCGAATGTTTCGCATAATAGGCGAGTTTGTAGACGGCTTCGATAGCCTCTCCACTATCGAGCCGGCAGTGACCATATACGGCTCTTCCCGATTAGCAGTGGATGACGAACTATATGGGGAGATGGAAGAAATAGCCTATCAGCTTGGACGACTGGGCTTCTCGATCATAACCGGGGGTGGACCGGGCGTAATGGAGGCAGCCAACAAGGGTGCAGTGAGAGCCGGGGTTACTTCGGTCGGGCTGAATATTTCCCTTCCTCAAGAACAGGCCTGCAATGCCTACGCCACAAAGTCCATAACGTTTAATCACTTCTTCACACGTAAGGTCATGCTGGTGAAATATGCCGTTGCCTTCATCATTATGCCGGGCGGCCTGGGTACCCTCGATGAACTGACGGAGGTGTTAACCCTGATGCAGACCCACAAGATAAAGCCCTTCCCCGTAATATTGTACGACAGCGAATTCTGGAAGGGTTTCCTGGACTGGCTCCGGAGCTCGGTCCTATCCAGAAAATATATCTCTGAGCAAGATTTTGACCTGCTGAGGGTGCTGGATCGCCCTGATGAGGTAGTTGAGGCTATCCGGCGGTGGCATGCCAGGCATGAGGTTATGGGCAGGAAGGCTCTACTAGAGTGACTGCTGCAAGACAATACTCGCAATCGGCATGATCGGCGCCCACTAATCTGACTTAAGACCGGTCATTCAACTATCACGGAGCAAGCCGTGGCGAGTGCCGATATTGAGCGGTTCTGCGAGACTTGATAAAATCGTGCAGGGAACTTGCCCAATGAAACAGACAGCCGCTTCTTATCTCAGTACTCATAGACGCTTCTGGGAGATAGATCTGGTACGCACTATAGCGTTACTGGGTCTGCTATTCTTCCATACACGGGAACTGCTCTACTATTTTGACCTCGTTGTCGAGCCCCTGCGCACTGGGGTCTGGTTCTGGATCAGAGCAGCGAACTGTGGACTCTTCATTTTCCCCGCCGGGATGGCTCTCACAATCAGCTATTCAAGAGGGAAGAGCATGTCGGGCTTCGTGCGCAGAGGCCTTATGTTATTTGGGTTGGGCATGTTGCTTACCGTGCTTTCATTCCTGGTCGTCCCGGGTCAATATGTCCGATTCGGCATCCTCCACTTCTTCGGGATTGCGTTCATACTGGTGCCTTTTTTCATAAGGTTCCGCTACATCAATTTGATAATTGGTGCCGTTGTTATGGCAATAGGTCTTTATCTGATAGTAGAACACATCTTCGTCGACTTGCCCTGGCTGCTCTGGCTGGTGCCATACAGCTTCAGGTCGTTGGACTACTGGCCACTGGTGCCGTGGTTTGGCATATTTCTTCTGGGGATGTTCTTCGGCAAGATTCTATACCCGCAGGGGAACAGGAGATACAGTATTCGTGAACTGAGGAACCCTGTGGTCTCAGCGGTGATGTTACTGGGAAGACATCCGCTGGTGATATACCTCGCCCACTTGCCGGTAATTATCGGAATCATCCTCGTTCTGTTCCCTGATAAGATACTCCCTCAAATCCAAGAGGCGCTCTCTTATCTTCCATTCTAAGCATGACGCCCAACTGCACGGGGCCTTAGTAATTAGTGAAGAGGATCATCATCGCATACATACCGGAGCGGATGATAAAGCAGGGTGCAGTAGTGTACCACAGACGATTATCCAGACATTGAGTTCAGCTAGCGATCGATTCAAATAGGACGTTAGGCTTTCACCCGGGATTGCGGGGACACAATACCTTAAGACTTCTACCATTCAGCATGCGTGTTTGATATGACATGCTCAGAATACAATATTCCCAGCCTGGTTGACGACGTAACAAATCGAGTTATTGTTGCTAGAGTCAAACGACACGCCCAGTTCTTACCATGTGAATTGTCATTCGTATTCTTTTGGAACAGCGCAGATTATGACCAGGTTCTGATTCTCAGAGGAGTTCTTGAATTGATGTTTCTCTCCAGCTAAGATCAGGGCAAAATCACCTTCTCTTAACTCATGTTCCCGACCATCACCGACCAAAGTCCCTTCGCCTTCTATAACATAATTCATGTGTTCGCATTCATGCTGATGAAATGGGGTATATCCCCTTGGTTCAATGGTAAATACTCGAAATGAAAATGTGGGGACTCCATCCTTTGTGGACAAAGGAATCTGCTTATAGACACCTTTAGCACCTTCCAATGTAGAACTAGTCATTTCAACTCTATTTAACCTGGTTACATACATCAATACCTCCTTAAACGGAATACCCAGAGTATTATTGCTTCATGAGTAAGATCCGGTTGGTTCTTCCCTTACTCTAATTCCTTTCTTATGTCGCCGTTCGGGAGCATATAGTCCGGATGTGGTTCCTGTCTTTCCTCCATCTCATACCTTACGCAGCTTTCCCAATCACCCATACAATACTCATCTATCCACTTCTTGTCTAATTTCCCTCGCTCGTAGTAGACCTTCATAGGACAAACCGGAAACCATTTACACACTCGGTTCATTTTGCCTCTTACCTTAATCCTACTATGACTACCGGCACTAAACTAGCAATTCAAGAGAGATTCCGTCAAACGACAATTACAAGCGAATCAATGTTTGCACAATGTTTTGTGGTAAACGCGTAGCAAAAATCATTCAAATCGAATCAAGTGCTGGGTATACTGCACAGAAGTCACGAATGTAGGCTGACATTTCAGGCTTCTGTTGCCTGAATCGAACAATATGGCTGATTTCAGTTTGTGCCGTTGAGCAATGGCCTGCTTCTTCAGCTCACCTTCCCCACCGCCGCCAGATATATGACGAATTCGTCCCTCCCGTCAACTCCCAATAGTTGGTCCATCAATTCCTGGTCATAGGCGGCAACCGCGCACGCTCCAGCGCTTATCGCTTCGCAGGCAAGATATAGATTTTGACATACGTGTCCAGCGTCCAGGAGAATGAGCCTGTGGGCAGCTAAGCCGTACCGCCACTCCATCCTGTAAGGGATTGCTGACCAGACGAAACCTACGGCAGCACTTGACATCCAGGTCTGCCGGAAAGCTGCCCAACCTATCCTTTGCGCTGCCCCGCTATCCGTGTTTTCGACCAGAAGCTTGTGTTCAAGTGGCAGGTACCTATAGAAGCCCATATCAAGGCCTTTCACATTGAGAACGCACAGATGAGTTTCAAGGGCATGTCGAGCTCCAGCCGAGGGTACAGTCCTGCGGGCATGACCGGAACCCAGTTGTTCTTGCACTCCTTGAGTTGCCCACAAGAGGAACGACACTTCCTCCAGCGTCAATGGAATGTCGCTGAATTCGCGGTGGCTCCGCCGATTCCCTATCGCAAGTAGCAAATCCACGCTTGGCAGTGTTTGAAACTCGACTGGAGGAATCAAATCAATGAGCTTCGCATCTGGCGGATACGGTTTCTCAATGGGGGGCGCAGGAACTCCTAGACTCTGGTCGGTCCTTGAGAAGTCCACCCTTTTGCGTACACTATCCTTGATGAAATACCGATTCTGTTCTATTGAGATTTGTTGCATGCTGCACCTCGTGGTCTAAGTATGCTGCCACAGGGAAGACTGTCAGCGCTTGCTTATGCTAACACTCTGGTGTCCATACTAGCAAACGTCCTGCTTGATAAGACAGGCACCCTTGGAGCCTGGTAGAGAACTCGGGGTATCGGACTCATTATACATTACAGGCAATTGTGTGCCTCGCAGACTTTACCGCCGTCAACTTTTCCGCAACTTCTGACTAGTACCGGGGGATTTCGGACCGTCGCATTGGCTCATCAATACTCAATCGATACACGCCTCGGCTTTAAATCCCTTATGTGTCGGTAGATTTCATCAAAGTCGAGCCTGTAATCAAAATGCTCCTTCGCCTGGTGCCTCATATGTCCTCGTATCTCAAGGTTCCGGATAACGATTAGCTCTTCCTCTTCGTGAGATCCGTGTACCAGTGGGATTCCCGAAGGACTCCAGACGCCGCTTTGGCCGCAGAAGCGCCCGCCAGTTTTTTCAAACGCGCCCACGCAGTTAGCCCCTATACTCCAGACCTGGTTATGTGCGGCTAGTGCCGAGTGCATCAGCATCCAGATGAACTGGTAATAGTTGTCAGTTTTGAGGTTGAGAAGAGGGTATTCACGCACGGCTTCCATCCGCCAGGCAGCCGTCGTAATCACGACATCTACCTCATCGTTAAAAGCATACTTCTTGCCCATCTCTACAAAACACAGGTCGTAGCACATCATTACTCCCATCCTCCCACACGGCGTATCCAGCACCAGCCGCTGATCAGTTCCTCTGTGAAAAAAGAGTTTCTCCAGCGGAGTCAAGAATATCTTGTCGTAGAATATATCATTGTAATCAGATGCCGTCGTCATCACAAAGGTGCTATCGTGTACGTATGTCTTTCCGTGGCTTTTGCTCACTCTTACATTGCCGAAAAAGACCATCTTCAGCCCATTGTCGCCACCAACCAACCCTCTCTTTATGCCGTCCAGTACTCTCTTTACCTCCGGCTGGCGATTGTCACTGGCTTCCAGTTGCTCTTGTACTTCTGACTTGTGGTTGGCATCCCAGACATAGCCGGAAATAGACAGTTCGGGAAATACCAGGATCTCAGCGTTCAATTGGTGTGCTGCCTGTACGATATCTTCCATACGCGACAGGTTGTAGCCGATATCAAACCTAGGGTTTATATTGGCTATCATAAACGTAGGGCAGGTTCCGTTTTCGGAAAATGCCACGTCCATGACCTTGTATCCACTCACCATGCTGACGGTCGGACCAACTCCTCGTCTTGGGCTTGTCTGTGTATTGGGGTTCATTCCCCTTTGGTTTTCACACACTTGCTCATTCTATACAAATCATTTTCACAGGGAAAGAAGGCTTCTGGAAACCTGTTCTGGCAAGCCAGTATTGTTCTGTCTTGTCAGACTATTTCTTTGCGCTGTGGGCGAAAGTAGATAGCCTGATCTATTGAACATTATGGACAATTGTTACCTCGGGGCCTCTTCAAGGCTAACTCGCCTTCTTGATCTTGTCTAGCGCCTTCTGCGCAGCTTCCCGAACGGTACTCTCCGTATCCTCCAAGGACTCAGTGAGGGATTCCACTGCAGCGACATCCCCTATCTCTCCGAGCGTGCGTGCAGCCTTGTCTCGAACTCCAGGCTCTTTATCCTTCAGAACCTTAACTAGAGACCCTACGGCTGGTCTTCCCAATCTTACTAATTCATCCCAATCTTTCCTTGCGATCAAATAGGAGGCTTTATGTGAGGGGTCCTTAGGTCTCCAACTAAGCTCCTGAAGTGCTCGTGCTGCCTCGGTTCGAACTCCGACATCTTCGTCCTCCAAGGCCTCGACAAGGGGCGGAACTGCTGACTTTCCTATCCTAGCAAGTGCCTCTATCGCCTTCTCTCGAACTCCCCAAGTCTCATCTTTCAAAGCCTGAATGAG
>CAYSBO010000003.1:37277-41048 GCA_964429285.1 uncultured Dehalococcoidales bacterium
TCGCCCTGCCATCTTTTATCTTCCCGAGAACTTCTGCTGCCCCCGTTCGAATTGCTGGAACATCATCGTTCAAAGCCGCAATGAGAGGGTCTACCGCTGGTTTTCCTATCCTAACAAGAGTCTCTATCGCTTTCTCTCGAACTCCCCAGGTCTCATCTTTCAAATCTCTAATAAGTGGATCTATTTTGTCCATTTCACACTCCCAGGTCGTCTAGTCGCTCGCCTTTAGATAAAGGTAGCATCTACTATGGTGAGTGTCAACAACGTTAAACCTTTATGGGGTTTGCCCCGATGCGCTTGGGTTATTGCGCAGGTTTCTCAAAATCCGCCATGGCGCTTTTGAAGGTTTCGCCCTTTTGTGAGGGTAGATAATATGAATCTTTACCTTGTATTGTCTACCCTCGAGGATTGCTATTGGGCTGCAGGGATCTGAAGGGAAAAGCATTCTTCTCTGCGACTTGGTACATTTTACATTCCGCTGAATTGTTGCCCCGGCCGCATATTCAGTGAGTTTCTTGTGGATAGCCGAAGTCCTGGTATGGTTCTATATATGGCTGATTGACGCTTACCGGGAAGGCCGCGACTGCCTCGACGGCCACGAATCGTCTAAGCTGTGAGTGGTGGCCGCCCATAGGAAGAAGTTCACCCACCAGAAAATATCACGTTTCGCAACGGATTGTCTGAGCCTCCGCATTCGCGACTGCCGTTCACTTGGGCTCATACTGCATGCCTGGTAGATCGCGTTGGCTACGCCTTCAATATCGTGCGGGTTGACCACCAGCGCACCTGTACGTAACTGAGTTGCTGCACCCGCGAATTCACTCAGTATTAGCACTCCGTTATTGTCTGCGTTCGCGGCACAGTACTCCTTGGCTACCAAGTTCATCCCGTCTCTCAAAGGCGTGACCAGTGCTATATCGGCAGCACGGTAATATGCAAGAAGCTCATCCCGTTCCAAACTCCGGAACATATAACGAATCGGAGTCCAGTCTGCCTGGCTGAATTTCCCGCTAATCTCACCCACCAATTTCTCGATTTCGACCTTGAGTGCCTGATATTCAGGGACATCTTCGCGGCTGGGCACCACAATTTGAACCAAGGCTACTTTGCCGCGCAGTTCGTCGAAGCGCTCCAAGGCGTTTCTGAACGCTCGTAACCTCTCTGGAATTCCCTTGGAGTAGTCCAGACGATCCACGCCCAGGATGACCTGGCCATCGGCTATGCTATCGTGCAATTGTTTAGCTCTTTCTGATACGCTCTTGTTAGCCGCTTGCCTGGCAAATTCCTTGAAGTCTATGCCAATTGGAAAAGCGCCGCCCCTGGTTTGTCGCTGTGGCGTAGCGATTGTGCACACTTGTCTCCTGGCATCAACATGTAAACCCTTGATCAAGCCTTCGACGTAATGGATGAAATTGTTCCTGTCACGCATGGTTTGAAATCCAACGAGGTCATACGCCGATAGCGCTTCCAGAATCTGCGACCGCCATGGTAATATGGTGAAGATCTCACGCGGGGGAAAAGGGGTGTGAAGAAAGAATCCTACTTTGCATTTCACACCCATGGCACGCAGCTCTTTGGCCACGAGCATGAGATGATAATCATGGACCCAGATGTAGTCAGTTGCCCTGGCGTTCTCTGCGATTACCTGGGCGAATTTGCGATTGACCGCCTGGTAGACGGCCCAATAGGCTGGATCGAAGTTGCAGCGCGACTGAAGACTGTGAAAGAGCGGCCACAGGATTTCATTCGAGAATCCATAATAGTATCCATTAATCTCTTCCGCGGTTAGTCTGACTGGCTTGAGAGCGTAGCCTGTGGTCTTCCCTGCCATGGCTGCTAGCTCATCAGCGTCAACCTCCTCCAACGTTCCGGGCCAGCCAATCCACAGACCTCCCCTGTCACGTAGGATCGGGGTCAGGGCGGTGACCAATCCGCCCGAACCAAGCTGAACGTGCCACTGTCCGTCTGACGCCTTTGTCAGGACGATAGGCAGGCGGTTTGAAACGATAATCAGTCTATCGATTTTAGGGTTATTGCCTTGTTCGTTCCACTGTGGCATGGACACAGTCACCCAGGACCGATGTTATATTACACACTAGCGGGTTGTCAAAAAAGAAGCACGGCTTGTCCCGTCGAGAGTCAACATTATGAGTTATGGTATATTTCGGCAAATTGCACAGAAATCAGGATTGTTGGGTCACTTTCCAATGGATTGTCTAGGTGAGATAGTACTTACTTGCTGTTTCCGCGTCCAGTTGGGCAGAAAAGGACCGTCACTCACTGCTATAATCAACCCAAATCTAGTTGAACACCAGAAGGAGGTCAGTCTTGCTGTTAGAACAATCTTTAGGTATGCTCGCTGGAGCGCTTGTAACATGTAGTATGATTCCACAACTGGTTCGCGTCTTCCAACTGAAAAGTGCTCGTGAGATAAGTAGACTTTTTACCATATTGCTTCTGGTGGGGTTGATTTGCTGGTTAGCCTACGGGATTTGTCTCAGGCTGACTCCGGTTATTCTCTGGAATGCAATAGGAACGGTTCTGGCCGCTCTACTTCTATATGCCAAGTCAAAGTATGGGAAATAGCGAGCTACGTATCAATTGCTGCCTTTGCTCTTGTGCTCCTTTTAGGTTTTTCTGTCACCGCTTGTCATGTACAGTTGTGGTTTGACAACCTGGGGTTATATAGAACCTACACAAATTGGCCTAATGTTGGATGATATCGTCAACTGCGTTTCCCTAGTGGCTCTCCTATTTGTTCCAGTCTGCGAATATCACCGGCCAGAGATACACGTACCTTTTCGGCGACCTTGCGGAAATGGAATCCCTGAACAGCAAGCGCTATGGATAAAGGGAAGGTCTTTGGTTTTCTCAGCAAGGTCCAGGCAACCAGCTTCCAATAGTGTATTCTCCCTTTTTCCCTGAATCCCAGGGCCCATGTTGACCTTATCAATGCTATTAGATGGATAAGAGAAACCTTGAATCTCGCTTCGTTACGGGGTCTATACTCGCTCAGAAAGGTTTTGATACGCTCATAGTATGGCTTGGGAGCGTAGATTGTATCTACCACATGCCTGTAGCCACTGGCAAGCGCTTCGCGACCCATTTTAGGGATGAAGTTGGTTGAACCATCCGTATTATCACCTGAGCCCTTAGGCAGTATGCGGTTCTCCTTTTTCAGACGTTTGTATAGTCTTGTCTCCGGAGGAGCCATCAGCACACCAACCATAGCCATAACAATTCCGCTCTTCTGGATGAAATCGATTTGGCTTTTGAAGATGGAAAGCGGGTCACTATCGAACCCAACAATAAACCCTCCCTGCACCTGCAAGCCGTAGTTCTGCATCCTTTTGACCGAGGCCAACAAATCACGGTTTTTATTCTGCAGCTTATTGCATTCGACTAAACTCCCTTCATTAGGGCTTTCGATGCCAACAAATACCATGTCGAATCCGGCCGCAGTCATCAGATGCATCAGCTCTTCATCATCGGCAAGATTTATGGATGCTTCCGTATAAAACGTGAACGGACGTTTCTTCTCTTCCATCCATTCAATTATTGCAGGCAGAATTTCCGACTTCAGTTTTCTCTTGTTGCCGATGAAATTATCATCAACAAAAAACACGCCTCCTCGCCATCCCCTATCGTACAACGCATCCAGTTCGGCTATTACCTGACTTTGGTCCTTGGTTCGCGGTCTATGCCCGTTCAGTATGACGATATCGCAGAATTCACAATTGAATGGGCAGCCTCGAGAATACTGGATACTCA
>CAYSBO010000004.1:0-39721 GCA_964429285.1 uncultured Dehalococcoidales bacterium
AAGACCTATACATTGAGTTTGGTGGGCCAAAAGTAACACATAAGTTTGAACTGGCGGCAGTCAAAAGTGCTGACGAAATAGAAAACGAAAAAGTGGAGATTATCGGCCCGGACATAGGTGATTTGCAACCTTACGATGAGGCGACGGGTAAAGGGGGAAGCTACCCTATAGCTGTCTTGGTTGATGTTGCCGGAGGGGAACTGGACAAGGATGCCGAAGCAATCATTGAGAGAAGGATTCACATGTTCACCAATATGGTTGAGGGGTGGTACCATATGAACCAGAGGCAGGATACATGGATGAGAATGAACAAGGACTGCTATAAGAAAGGATTTACTTCCCTCCGGGAGCTGGGAGAAATATATGTATTGCTTTATACGTCAGAGATGCCAATCATCGAAGCCATCCAGGTAACTATTATCACGGACGAAAAGAAGATAGAGGAGCTCCTCCCTCATGCTTTGGAGGTTTACGCTGCCAGGGATGAACGGGCGAGGACCTTGAATGACGAGGATGTAGATACTTTCTACGGCTGCGTCCTATGTCAGAGCTTCGCTCCAACTCATGTCTCTATTATAACCCCCAATAGAATCGCCAACTGTGGAGCGATAAACTGGTTCGACGGCAGAGCTGCTGCCAAGATTGACCCTGACGGACCTATATTTGCCATACCAAAAGGAGAGCTCGTGGACCCGGTAAGGGGTGAATATACAGGAGCGAATGAGATAGAAGCGGAAAAATCTCTGGGAACTTATGACAGAGTCTATCTCTACAGTGCATTCGAGCACCCTCACACGTCTTGTGGCTGCTTCGAAGCAATTGTTTACTACATTCCTGAAACGGACGCCTTTGGGGTGGTGCATAGAGAATATAAGGGCGAAACTGTACTTGGCGAAACATTTTCGCACATGGCCGGTGAAACTTCTGGAGGAAAGCAGATAGAAGGAAGATTGGGGACCGGACTGGAGCAATTGAGGTCTCCTAAGTTCATCCAGGCAGATGGTGGTCTGGCCAGAATTGTGTGGATGCCCAAAGAGTTAAGAGAAAGGTTCAAGGATGTCCTGGAAGCGAAAGGGCTCTACGATAAGATAGCCAGCGAGGAGGATGTCAAGAACGTGGACGAGCTGCTGGAGTTTCTGGACAAAGTCAAGCATCCCTGGTTGCAGGGGGAAGTGGAGCTTCCGACATAGTTACAGGAATAGTCAGCGGTCAGCAAAACTGAAAGCTGACAGCTATTGACCTTAGAAGGAGGTTTGTTATGCCAGTTGCGGGTTCTGAAATCGTAAAGATGCTTCCCGGCAGAAAACCCTGTAGGGACTGTGGCTTCCCTACTTGTTTTGCCTTCGCTATGAAACTGGCCTCGGGCGGAACTACTGTGGACAAATGCCCCTACCTTTCGGACGAGACGAAAGAGAAGTTGCTGGACCTTCTTGCGCCGCCGATAAAGCTTGTCACCGTAGGTGCTGGTGACAAGGCGGTACAAATTGGAAACGAAGAAGTGATATACCGGCATGAGAAGACCTTTGTCCATTCGCCAGGGATCGCTCTCCTCATCTCAGACAAAGATGACGATGCTAAGATCGAGGAGAAGATCAAGAAGATAGAGGATTTGCAGTATCCGTGGGTCGGTGTAGACCTGGAGGCAGACTTGTTAGCACTGCGTTTCGAATCCGGGAGTAAGAACAAGTTTCTGGCTCTGGTGAAGAAGGTTTATGATTCAACAGACCTAGGCATGATCTTAATCTCCGAAGATATGGATGTCTTATTCGCTGCACGGGATATTTGCGCAGATAGGCACCCACTCGTTTATCCCATAACCAAGGAAAACATTGATGAGGCCATTCCCAAGATCAAGGAGAATCTGACTCCGGTTGGCCTTCATGGGCATAGCGTTGAGGAACTTGTTCCTCTGACTACCAAGCTGAAGGATGCGGGCATCGAGGAATTGGTTTTGGATCCGGGTTCAGACAATTTACTGGACGCGATAAGAGATCAGACTTTTGTCAGGAAGGCGGCACTAAAACAAGGTTTCAAGCCACTTGGGTATCCCACTATTGGTTTTCCTTGTTTCATGGCCAAGGATGGGTTGAAGGAAATGCTGGTGGGCGCTGCCTTCATAAACAAATGGGCTAGCCTCATTGTATTCTCTGATTTTGACCAGTATTCCCTGCTTCCTATTCTAGTTCAACGGCTTAACATCTACACCGATCCTCGTTTCCCCATGGCGGTAGAGGAGAAGTATTACGAAGTAGGAGAACCTGACGAATACTCTCCGGTTCTTGTCACGTCGAATTGGGCTTTGACCTACTTCCTGGTCTCTTCAGCAGTGGAGGCTACCAAGGTTCCTGCCTACGTTTGTGTTAAGGATGCGGAAGGGCTGGGTGTCCTGACTGCCTGGGCAGCGGGCAAGTTCAGTGGCGATTCCGTAGGAACATTCATCAAGAAGTCCGGCGTTGGGGACAGGGTGAAACATCGAAAGCTAGTTATCCCGGGGAAAGTAGCCAGGATCAAAGGTGAACTTGAAGACGCTCTCAATCTTGAGTGGGAGATAACGATCGGTCCCCGGGAGACGACCGGAATAGGAGCTTTTCTGCCTGGATTTGCTAAGCAACTGAAGGGATAGCTTTCAGACTGGCGCAGGAATGGTTACAGAGGAACAAGTTGGCCAGGTAACAACTGAAATCTTAGGCTCCTATAGAAAAGATAGGAAAAACTTACTCCCCTTATTGCAGGAAGTCCAGACAAAGCTGGGGTATCTCCCCAAGGAAGCGATGAAAGGGATTGCCAGCTTCCTGGAGATGCCGGAAGTCGAGGTCTGGGGGGTTGCCACCTTCTACAACCAGTTTCGCTTTGCCCCGTTAGGAAAATACCATATTGTGGTCTGTATGGGGACTGCCTGCCACCTAGCGGGAGGTAAGCTCATTATGGATGCCCTGGAGCGCGAGTTAGATATCAAAGTAGGCGAGACCACCGCGGATGGCTTCTTCAGCATGGAAAGAGTAGCCTGTATTGGATGCTGCATGCTGGCTCCCGTCATAGTAATAAAGGACAAAATCTATCCTAAGATGACGCCCTTCAAGGTGGAAGAAGTCTTGATACCGTATAAGCACGAAGCCGAAGGCGAGGGCGAAGATGAGGGGAGTTGAGGGAGGGCCCGCCCCCTTTTCCATTTTGTGTTTGACATGACTTTCAAGGAAATTAGCAGTAAGGCGAAGTCGGAATGGGAAGCTCTGCAGCAAGGCACTTATATTCTGGTGGGCGCCGCCACTTGTGGGCGGGCAGCCGGTGCTTTGGATGTAGTTGATGCTTTCAGGAAAGAGCTAACGAGAAGAAACCTGGAAGCACCAGTTATACAGGTGGGCTGCATGGGGTTGTGCCATGCTGAACCCCTAGTTGTCATATCCAAACCTGAATCTTTTCGTGTTGTCTACGCGAATGTAAGTCCGGAGGCTACGCAGCGCCTGGTGGAAGGTTACATTATGAGAGATGACCCTTGCTTTGAGCTTGCTTTGGGCACTCTTGAAGGAGGTGGAGGGGAAGCGATCTACGTTCCAGAACTGCCCAGGTTTGAGAAAGAACTTCACCTCATACTGGGCCGCTGTGGCCATATTGATCCTGAGAAAATAGATGATTATATTGCCAACGGGGGCTACACCGGTCTGGAGAGGGCGTTAGAGATGTCGCCCGAGGAAATAGTGGAAGAATTGAAGAAATCGGGGCTGCGTGGTAGGGGAGGAGCCGGGTTTCCTACTAGTCGGAAGTGGGATCAATGCCGTAACGCCAAAAGCAGGCCAAAATATGTCATATGTAACGCTGATGAGGGCGACCCCGGTGCTTTTATGGATCGTGTGGTTTTGGAAAGCGACCCGAATCAAGTTATCGAGGGTATGATTATCGCTGGATATGCTGTAGGCGCTGAACAAGGTTACATCTATGTCCGTGCGGAATACCCGTTAGCTATTGAGCGTATCAGGATTGCCTTAAGGCAAGCGAAGGAACTGGGTCTTCTGGGAGAAGACATATTAGGGAGTGATTTTGGGTTCCACATCGAAATAGCAGCTGGGGCTGGCGCCTTCGTTTCGGGCGAAGCGACGGCGTTAGTTGCGGCTATGGAGGGTAGAAGAAGCGAACCCAGAGTCAAGCCTCCTCACCTTGTGGAGGCTGGCTTACGGAATAAGCCTACTTTGCTGAATAACGTTAAGACGTTTGCTTATGTCCCCTTGATAATTGAGCGTGGAGCGGATTGGTTCACCTCCATCGGCACCGAGGGAAGCAAAGGCACAGCGGTGTTTACCCTGGCGGGCAAGGTGGTTAACTCGGGGTTGACAGAAGTACCTATGGGGACCACTCTTCGGGAGCTTATCTATGATATCGGTGGCGGAATTACTGGCGATAAGCAGTTCAAAGCGGTACAGATAGGAGGGCCCTCAGGGGGTTGCCTTCCTGAGAGTTTGCTCGATAGCCCTATCGATTACGATTCGCTTCGAGAGGCCGGCTCTATGATGGGTTCAGGGGGCATGATCGCCATGGATGAGGATAACTGTATGGTCGATGCTGCCAAGTTTTTTCTTGATTTCTCTACGAAGGAATCATGTGGGAAATGCACTACGTGTCGCTTAGGGACTTTGCAGATGCTACAGATTTTGGAGGACATTACAGCAGGGCGAGGCACAATGGAGGATATAGACCTTCTTATCTCGCTAGCGGAGGATGTTAAGGCAGGGTCGCTTTGTGGCTTGGGCAAGACAGCTCCCAATCCTGTCCTCACGACGCTCCGCTATTTCCGGGATGAGTATGAGGCTCACGTCCTAGAGAAGCGTTGCCCTGCCAAAGTATGTCCTGAACTGATCGTGTACTACATACTCCCGGACAAGTGTGATAGGGCCTGTGAACACTGTGTTTTAACCTGTCCGACGGAAGCCATCAAGGGAGGAAAGGGCGAAGTCAAGGTTATAGATCAGGAAAAGTGTACTAAGTGCGGCACATGTTTGGAAGTGTGTCCGCCTGAGTACGATGCGGTGGTGAAACTATCGCCTGTTAGTTCGTTGCCCTCTACAAATTCAGCTGAGAAGAAAGCAGGGAAATGACCAAGACGATTGCTATCGCAGGGAAAGGCGGGACGGGCAAGACCACCGTTGCCGCCTTAGTGGTCAAGCTCCTTTCACAAAAGGGATTGGTACTGGCTGTAGATGCTGATCCGAGCACCAATCTTAACCAGGCGCTGGGACTACCTCTGGATGATGGTAGAACTGTGGGCAAAATACGCGAACAGATGACCGAGGATGTTTCCAAGGGTCGCTTCAATCCTACCATTGCCAAGCAGGAATATTTGTTCAGTAGGATAATGGAATCATTGGTAGAGTCCAAAGGTTTCGACCTCTTAGCTATGGGTCGCCCCGAAGGCCCCGGATGTTATTGTGCTTCTAATGAGTTTCTGCGTGTCTCCCTGGATAAGTTGGTCAAAGATTACAAATACGACTATATTGTTATGGATTGTGAGGCGGGCATGGAACATATTAGTCGCCAAACAACGAGGGATGTGGATGTTTTGCTTATTATGTCTGATCCCACGATGAGAGGCATCGGCACGGCGCGCCGAATGAAGGACCTTATTGGGGAGCTAAGGACGAAGATTGGCGAAATGGGGCTCGTAGTCAATCGTGTTCAAGGAGAGTTATCTGCAGAAATGAAAACGGCAATCGATGAATCAGGCCTTCAGATTGTTGCGTTGATCCCCGAGGACCCCGACATAGCCGGTCTTGAAATGCAGGGTAGGCCCGTAACTGAACTTGCCCAGGAATCTCCTATTCGGCTAAAGGTCAAAGAGATAATCGAAGGCTTACATTTATGACTGAATGAACGTCCTCCCAGCGGAGGATTTAGAGAACAAGTCTGTAGAAAGGCAGGTAAGGACTTATGGATACGAAAGAATACCCGGCAATATGGTTGCAGACTGCTGGATGTACCGGCTGCTCGGTTTCCCTGCTGAACGTGATAAATCCCTCCATCAAGAACCTTCTAGTTGATGAAGTACTCCCGGGGAGTCACATAAATTTGAGGTTTCATCCTACTGTAATGGCTGGTTCGGGATCCCCTATAATCGAAGCTATGGTGGATACCTCCCAGACGAAGAAAAAAGGTTACATCCTCATTGTAGAGGGAGCTATACCGACAGCGAAAGGTGGCATCCACGGAGTGGTAGGTGAAAAGGATGGTGGGCCAATGACCATGAAATCGTGGGTAGAAACACTGGCTGTGGATGCTTTGGCGGTGATTGCTCTGGGTAGCTGTGCCGCTTATGGGGGCATTCCGGCTGCTTATCCCAATCCTACCCAGTGTCGCAGCGTCGGTGAGGTTCTTCAAGCCAAAGGCATCGATACCCCATTGGTAAATATCCCTGGCTGTCCACCGCACCCCGACTGGTTTGTAGGTACGGTGGCCACAATCTTGCTTTCCGGTCTGCCCAGTCCGGAGGATCTGGACGAGCTCGGGCGTCCCAAGGCTTTCTACGGACAAACGATCCACGAGAACTGCCCACGGCGTGCTTACTACGACGAGAATAAGTTTGCCAAAAAGTTTGGAGATCCTGGGTGCAACTACGAACTGGGCTGCAGGGGCCCTGTAACCCATGCCGATTGTCCTGTAAGGTTGTGGAACAACAAGATGAACTGGTGTGTCGGCTGTGGTGCTACCTGCATAGGCTGTACCGAGCCTGAGTTCTTCGACATATCCCCACTCTATGAAAAAGTCAGCGAAGTTGCTCTGCCAGAGGAGGTTTGAATCAATGGGCAAGATAGTAATCGATCCGGTAAGTCGTATTGAGGGGCATCTCAAAGTTGAGGCGGTGGTCGAGGATGGAAAAGTAAAGGAGGCCAAGAGTTCAGGGACCCTGTTCCGGGGCCTGGAGCTAATTATGAGAGGCAGAGACCCGCGCGATGCCCAGCGTATAACGCAGCGTATTTGTGGAGTCTGCCCTACAAGTCATTCTACCGCCGCGGCTTTGAACCTGGATAGCGCCTTTGGCATCGCTGACAAGATTCCCGATAACGGTAGAATCATACGCAACCTGATTTTGGGGGCAGCGCATATTGCTGACCATATCCTTCACTTCTATCACCTAGTGGCTCTCGACTATGTAGATGTGGCTAGATTAGCGATATATGATGGCAACAACACCACACTAAATTCCATAAAGGACTTCATTGGGCGAGGGGAACTAGGTCCTTTTGTACCTCGGTACGAAGGTGATTATCGTCTACCGGATGAAGCTAACGAACAGGCGATAGCTCATTATGTCTCGGCGTTCGACATGCGTCGCAAGGCTCAGGAGATGCTCGCGCTGTTCGGTGGCAAGATGCCCCATAATATGGGTGTGATGCCGGGGGGAGTTGCTTCTGTGCCAACAGTGGACAATATGACATCCTTCCTGTGGAAATTGAAGGAGCTTCAAGAATTCATTGACAACGTGTACCTCCCCGACGTAGTGGCCATCGCCAAGGTGTACTCGGACCATTTTGAGATTGGGCGTGGTTGTGAGAATCTACTTGCTTATGGCTCTTATGAGCTGGACGGGAAGGAAGCCGACCTCACCAGTAGGAAAAGATTCTTCAAGCCGGGGACCACCTCTACCAGCCTCAAATTCAGTGAATTAGATCCGAGTAAGATCACAGAAGAGGTGAAGCATTCCTGGTATGTTGATTCTATCAGCGGGAGACATCCTTCGGAAGGAGATGTTATTCTTGATGAGGAGAAAAAGGGAGCTTATTCCTGGCTGAAATCACCTCGTTATGGTAAGGCAGTTTTTGAAGTTGGACCACTGGCTCGAATCATGGTCAACTATGTCAGCGGCGAGTCTGGAACCAAGAGCTTGGTTGATTCCGCCTTGTCGCAGGCAAATATAGGCGCCGACAAAATGTTTTCTGTCATGGGGCGCAATCTAGCTCGAGCCTTGGAAACGAAATTGATAGCCGACGCTATGTCGGGTTGGGTTCTAGAACTGAAGCCCGGACAGCCGGCTTATATAGACTATGAGCTGCCCGAAGAGTCTAGTGGAATGGGTCTGGTTGGTGCAGCGAGGGGTGCTCTGGGACACTGGATAGACATAAAGGAAGGCAGGATTGCCAACTATCAAGTCATCACTCCTTCGACCTGGAATATTTCCCCAGAGGATGACCAGGACCAACCGGGTGCGCTGGAGCAGGCTATCGTGGGGACAACAATCAAGGATGAAGCTAATCCATTTGAGATAGTGCGCATCGTGAGGTCTTTTGATCCTTGTCTCGCTTGTTCTGTACATTTGGTCAATCTTAGAGGGCATGAGCTGACAAGGTTCAGAGTGTGCTAATAGAAAACCGGAGGAAAAGTCGAGAGTGGGAAAAGTCGTTCTGGGAATAGGAAACATCTTGTTTAGAGATGAAGGGATTGGTTGTCACGTGGTACGTGCTCTTGAGGGTATGGCTCTGGCCGATGCAAGAATAATAGATGGGGGCACATGTCCCGATGTAGTTGCGCTGATTGAGGACACTGATAAACTTGTCATAGTGGATGCCGTCAAAGGAGGGGGGACGCCAGGCCAAATCTATCACTTTCGCCTTGAAGACATAGACCTACAAGAGAAGGCGTTTCTGTCCATTCACGACTTGAGCTTACTGGATAATCTAATGTTGATGAAGGTTTGGCGTAAGGTAGGGGAGGATGTCGTTATTGGGATTGAGCCGAAAGAAGTAGAGTGGGGCTTGGAATTGACGACGGAGCTTCGAGAGAAAATACCGGAGATAATAGAGGTCGTTATGGCAGAAGTCAATAATTCTGAAGGAGAGAGGAAATGCTGATTTCAGAGCAAAAGCCACTAGAGGAAATCCTAAGTTATCTTGATGGAGATGAAAGCGTCTTTCTCATTGGCTGTAAGGGTTGTGCTGAGGGTTGGGGAAGTGGAGGGGAGCAGCAGGTAGCAGATATGGGAAACACTTTGCAGGAACAGGGTAAAGCCGTTTCGGGTTCAGTAGTTGTTGATATGCTGTGTGACCGTGCACTGATTAAATTGAAACTCAGGGCTTACAAGAAGGAAGTTGCTGCTGCCGATTCTATCCTGGTCTTGACCGATGGAGCTGGAGTGCAGACTGTGGCAGAAGTGGTGGATAAGGTGGTACATCCTGGCTGTAATACCCTGTCCGCAGGTGGGGCTCATGCCGAATGGAAAGAAGCAGAGCGCTGCCTTGAGTGCGGTGATTGTATGCTGGATTACACCGGCGGACTCTGTCCGATTGCCCGCTGTTCGAAGCATCTGCTTAATGGTCCGTGTGGCGGCTCACAAGACGGCAAATGTGAAGTTGATCCGGACATACCCTGTGTATGGCAACAGATTGTCGATCGTCTTGCCAGGATAGGGCAGCTTGACAAATTGGAAGGGCTGGTGGCACCGAAGAACTGGAGCGTGAGTCTTACGTCAGGGCCACCGGTGAAGAGGCTTTCTTGAATGTCAATGTGCGTGAGAGAGGCAGTCTTAGATGGACACCCATAAGCCACACGTGTCAAATAAACAAATCATCTAGGAGGCAAAAATGAATGCACAAGTCCGAAAACCTTTTGAGGAAGTTCTAGGATACCTTGAAGGTAGAAAGAAGATATTCCTTATGGGTTGTGGGGGGTGCGCTACAATCTTTCATACGGGTGGCATAAGGGAAGTAGATGAAATGGCAGAGAAACTAACGAAAGAAGGGAAGGAGATAGTAGGTAAAATCGGATTGCCTTTTGCGGTATTCGCCTGCTACCTCCCTATGTCCTCCATGTTTCTGAAGGAACACAGGGACGAGATAGAGCAGTGTGATGCCATCTTAATGCAGAGTTGTGGGGACGGTGCGCAAGCAGTGCGTGGATATCTGGAGGAGGAAATGGGCATTGTAAAGCCCATATATCCATCAAACAATGCTCTCGGGTTTTCAAGCGGAGGACCAAGCACGTTCAAGGAGGAATGCCAGGCCTGCGGGGAATGTGAGCTTGGGCGAACTGCTGGGATTTGTCCGCTGGTACAATGTCCCAAAGGGTTGTTGAACGGTCCCTGTGGAGGGACAACTACGGATGGAAAATGTGAAGTAGAACCTACCCGAGATTGTGCTTGGGTTATGATATACAGAAGATTGCAGGCACTTGGGGAACTAGGCGACCTGTCGACAATACAGGAGCCGCATGATTGGAGCAAAGCGGTGAGGCCACGCAGTCTGGAAGTTGAAGCCATCGACCTACTACAGGAGCTGAAGGGAACAAAGAAGGTATTAGAGGCACTAGGCGTGTAGCAAATAGCAAGACCAGGAGGAACACATGAAAACGAAAGGCAATCTGGAGCGGGTGCTAGAGGCAGGACAATTTGCAGTCACAGGCGAACTAGGTCCACCACAGAGTGCTGACCCGGAGGTAATAAGGAGAAAGGCGAGAATCCTCAAGGGTAATATTGACGCTGCCAATGTCACCGATGGGCAGACCGCAGTGGTGCGGATGGCGTCATGGGCAGCTTGCCTCATAGCCAAGGATGAAGGGCTGGATCCTATCGTGCAAATGACCTGCCGTGACCGCAATCGCATTGCTCTTCAGATGGACGTGCTAGGCATAGCAGCACTGGGCATGAGTAATATGCTGTGTCTGACTGGCGACCACCAGAAGTTCGGGAATCACCCTATGGCCAAAGGCGTCTATGACCTTGATTCTATTCAGTTTGTTAAGATGGTGAAGGATATGCGGGACGAGAGAAAGTTTCAGTGTGGTGAAGAGATGGAAGTTGGGCCGCGTCTCTTCATCGGGGCTGCTGCCAATCCCTTTGCCGACCCTGCTGAGTTCAGGGCGGTGCGTCTGGGCAAGAAAGTGGCAGCGGGCGTAGATTTCATCCAGACCCAGCTTGTTTATAATGTGGATAAATTTGCGGAATGGATGAAAAAGGTACGCGACCAAGGATTACATGAGAGGGTCAAGATATTGGCCGGTGTCGGCCCCATAAAGTCGGTTGGTGCTGCCAAGTATATGAAAACTAGAGTTCCTGGGATGGATGTGCCTGACGGCGTCGTTGCGCGGCTTCAAGGAGTACCTAAGGAGGAGGTACCTAGGGAAGGTATCAAGCTTTGCGTTGACATTATTGAGCAGGTGCGCGAAATTGAGGGGGTGACTGGCATCCACGTCATGGCTATTGAGTGGGAGGAAGCTGTGCCTGAGATACTAAAAGCGGCTGGTCTTCTGCCGCGCCCTAGGTTTGGCACATAATGAAGGAGCATAGTTCTTCGTCAGCTAGTCCGTGGGAACGGAGTTTTGACCTCTCCTATAAACTTGCTCGTGAGCAATTAGTCAGAATCAATGACATGGAGGAACAGTGTCGCAAAAGCGGAGCCAGATACCTGGCACCTAACGAGGTAGTTCTGGATTATCTCAGCCAGCCGTACCATATTCTGCTTCCCGATGCCAAGATTGTGTCGGAAGGTGAGGGCGTGGAAGTTCCATTGAAAGACAAAATCCTGATATTACACTATTTTACTTCGGCGAAAGGGACACCGGCTAGTGGCATATTGATTACCTATAAACAAGTGCCCGGTGGTGTCAGCTATTTCTCGGCGTTTTACAAGAGGACGATAATGCCTTTGGTGAAACACTTCGGCACGAAGCCTGAGTTGCTGAAAGTTATATCGGCGAAGTTCGGTGGCTACGAGACAGACCGTGGAGATGAATCTGTGACGGTCAACGCCTTCCCTCATGTGCCTATAACGTTAGTGCTCTGGAAAGGCGATGACGAGGTGGCTCCCAATGGGACCATTCTGTTCGATGCTAACGTTTCGGATTATCTTTCCACCGAGGATGTGGCTGTCCTTAGCGAAACTATCACCTGGAAGCTCGTCAAGAGTATTCCACCTGCCTAAGGCCAACAATTGCATTATTATCTCTTAACGGGGACCAGTTACTCTCAAAATGTCTGGTTGTGCTAAGGGCCGTATCTATGATATAGTCCAACCCTTGGAGTTGCTCTCTGGAACTTGATTGACCTGATGTTTTGGAGCCAACTATCTCTAGTGCCAGATTCTGTCGGTTTGCCTACCCGGATCAAGGTGGCATAACTATCGTTGTTCAAGGAAGGAACGGACAATGGCTGAAGACGACACAATCACAATAAGCATGGACGGCAGGGACGCACAGGCCAGGCAGGGACAGACAATACTGGAAGCTGCCAGAAGCACAGGAATCTATATTCCCAGCCTGTGCTACTATCCCGGCCTTAAACCTCTACCCCAGGTAATCCCTGACGAAGCTTGTCAGCTTTGTGTAGTGGAAGCAAATGGTAAGCTTGTCCTCTCCTGTACCACTCCCATCTCTGACAAAATGGTGGTCAAGACAAACACGCCAAGGGTTAGAGAGGTACAGCAGAAGAATCTACTTGCCATTCTGGCTAGACAACCTGCGGATGTCTGCTCGGGGAGGGATGATTGTGAACTCCAGCAAGCCATCGACCATATTGGTTTAGAGCAGCTACCTGTCCATGTTCCCAGGTCTTTAGCCCCTTCAGAGGATAATCCCTTCTTTGCCCGCGATTCCAGTTTCTGCATTCTATGCAATCGGTGCCTTCGGGTGTGTGATGAGATAAGGGGACTTGGTGTAATTGAGACTGCCTTTCCTTGCCAGGTAGCTTGTCCTGCCGGCATAGATGTTCCTCGCTATATTCGTCTTGTTGCAAGGGGCAAACCGAGCGCAGCCCTGGCAGTAATAAGAGAAAAAGTCCCTTTCCCTGCCGTATTGGGTAGGGTATGCGCTGCGCCATGCCAGGAGGAATGCCGACGTGGCCGTGACGTAGATAAGGCTTTACACATAAGGATGCTTAAGCGTTTCGCCGCTGATAAAGGTGATGATAGCTGGAAGCATCAAGCCGAGTTTCTTCCAGCGACCGGGAAGAGCGTAGCAATAGTGGGGGCGGGCCCGGCTGGGCTCACCTGTGCTTACTATCTGGCCAAGCTGGGACACAAAGTAACCTTGTTGGAAGCTCTCTCGGAGCCCGGTGGAATGATGAGAGTAGGAATCCCTGAATATCGCCTCCCGCGGAACATACTCCGCGACGAAATTCGAGAAATCGAGGGTGTAGGCGTGGAAATCAAATTGAACACCCGAATTGAATCGCTGGATTCCCTTTTTGAACATGGATACCAGGCCATATTCCTTGCTATAGGTGCCCACGAGGAGATGGCTCTGAATATTGAAGGGGAGGATTTGCCCGGGGTAATTGGTTGTGTGGAATTCTTACGACGGTTCAACCTTGGAGAGAGGATGGAGATAGGAGACAGAGTAGGAGTGATTGGTGGGGGGAACGTTGCCATTGATTCTGCCCGTGCCGCCTTGCGGCTAGGTGCCAAAACGGTAGCCATTTTCTACCGCAGGACAAAGAACGAGATGCCGGCTCAAGCGGAAGAGGTAGACCAGGCTTTGGAGGAAGGAATCGAGGTGATCTTCCTGGTCGCCCCTTCAAGAATTCGGAAGCAAAACAGTGACTTAGAATTGGAGCTGGTGCGCATGGAACTAGGGGAGCCAGATCCTAGTGGGAGACGCCGTCCCATCCCCATCGAAGGGAGTGAGTTTGTTGCCGGACTCGATACTTTGATTGCTGCCATCGGCGAACGACCTGATGTCCCAGCAGAGTTTCAGGTTCAGTTGGGACGAGGAAACGTATTGCAGGTCAACCAAGACCTCAGCACTAGTCGAGACGGCGTTTTTGCTGGTGGCGACTGCGTGACCGGGCCGGGCTTGGTTATCGATGCTATTGCGGCAGGAAGAAGGGCGGCCCAGTCTATAGATCGCTACCTGGGAGGCAACGGAGATATCACAGAGCACCTTGTGCCTGCTGAAGAAGGAATAACCTGGTCGAAAGATGTTACCCAAGGGGAGAGGCTGGCCAAGGTATCCTACGTTCCGCCTGAAGCGCGGATAAAGGGTCTCGCCGAGGTGGAGTACGGCTTGAACTGGGAGATGGCGATTGCCGAGGCTCAACGTTGCCTTCAGTGTCATGTTATCGCACCAGTGGAAGGGCGAACGCTTCGCGAGGCTGGCTGCAAGTTCTGCGGTGCCTGTGTTGATTCCTGTCCTACGGGCGCTCTCACCGATGTGGCTACACGAGGAGTTGCCAAGCCCGACCGCACGATTGCCACGATTTGCCCGTATTGTGGTGTTGGCTGTCAACTGAAATTGGAGGTCAAGGATGAGAAGATAATAGCGTCTATTCCAGATCCGAATGGCCTAGCTAACCGTGGGCAGGCATGTGTCAAAGGCCGTTTTGGCATCGCGGAGTTCGTTCACCATTCTGAGAGATTGACCACCCCGCTGATAAGGAAGAACGGCGAGTTCAAAGAAGCATCCTGGGACCAGGCACTGGAGTTAGTGGCAGAGAGACTGAGAAGCTACAAAAGCGACGAAATCGGGTTCATCACCTCGGCCAAGTGCACAAATGAAGAGAACTATGTAATGCAGAAATTGGCCCGGGCGGTATTGGGCACCAACAACGTTGACCACTGTGCGCGTCTGTGTCATGCCCCTACTGTGGCTGGCCTGGTACAGAGCTTCGGCAGCGGGGCCATGACCAATTCCATTAACGAAATCGGCGATGCAGCTTGCATTCTGGCTATTGGTACCAACACTACGGAAGACCATCCTGTGATTGCACTTGAAATGAAAAGGGCAGTGAACAATGGAGGAAAGCTAATAGTGGCTAACCCCCGAGAAATTGAGCTCTGTCGCTTCGCCAGCCTCTGGTTGCAGCATAGACCTGGCACAGATGTGGCTCTCCTCATGGGGATGATGCGGGTCATAGTAGATGAGGGATTATTGGACTCGGGGTTTATCAAGGAGAGATGTGAAGACTTCGAGGCTTTCAAGGAATCACTAAAGGACTTTGATCTTGATTTTGTTGAGAGGGTCACTAACGTACCCCGTGACAAGATAGCGGAAGGTGCTCGTATGTTTGCCAGCAATAGTCCTGCCAGCATCCTGTATTCCATGGGGATTACGCAACATTCTCACGGCACGGACAATGTCCTGGCTACCGCCAACCTGGCCATGCTAACTGGAAACATGGGCAAGCGATCAACGGGGGTTAATCCACTGAGGGGCCAGAACAACGTGCAGGGCGCGTGCGATATGGGTGCCTTGCCTAATGTCTACCCCGGCTATCAGGCAGTGAGCAACCCAGATATCAGAGAGAAGTTCGAAGCTGCCTGGGGGTGTTCATTGCCCCCGTCTTTCAAAGACAAATTTGGAATCACCTATGGATCCCCGTTGCCGTCATCTCCAGGGCTGACCCTGGTTGAAATGCTTGAAGCTGCGTACCGCAAAGAGATCAAAGCGTTATATCTGGTTGGTGAGAATCCAGCCTTAAGCGACCCTGATAGCCAGCATGTCCAGGAAGCGCTGAGTCGTCTTGATTTCCTGGTGGTTCAGGATATATTCCTTTCTGAGACGGCGAAGCTTGCGCATGTCGTGCTGCCAGCAGCAAGTTTTGCCGAAAAAGATGGCACCTTCACTAACACTGACCGCAGGGTGCAACGAGTAAGAAAGGTCATCGAGCCCATCGGCAATTCAAAGCCTGATTGGTGGATCGTTTGTCAGGTGGCTCAAAGACTAGAGGCGAAGGGCTTTGACTTCGGCCATCCATCTGAGATAATGGAAGAAATCCGGAATCTCACTCCCAGCTATGCTGGGATTAGTTACCAAAGACTGGAGAATGGCGGACTCCAGTGGCCTTGCCCCTTAGATGATCATCCAGGCACGCCGATACTGCATACAAATGTTTTCGTGAGGGGGAAGGGGAGATTCGTTCCTCTAAAATACATTCCTCCGGGCGAAATGCCGGATGAAGAGTATCCTCTCGTTCTAACCACAGGGCGCAGTTTGTATCATTTCCACACTGGTACGATGACCCGGAAGGTAGCCGGACTCAATACTATGGAGCCTGAAGGCGTGTTGGAAATCAGCCCCCAGGATGCTTCGCACCTTGGCATAGCTGAAGGTGACAAGGTCGAAATCAGCTCCCGACGCGGTGCACTAGTCACCAAAGCCAGAGTAACCGAGGAATTGCCACCCGGGCTGGTGTTTATGGCCTTCCATTTCGCAGAAAGTGCGGCTAATATCCTCACCAACCCCAAACTCGACCCTGTGTCCAAGATTCCTGAGCTCAAAGTGTCGGCGGTTAGGGTGAAGAAAGTATGAGCACGTTGCCAGTAATGAGACGAGGCTCGGCAGTGGTACAAGCGCGGGAGTAGGCAGAAGCGGCGCTACCTGGCTAGCTACTACCCTGATCGTACAGTTTTGTTGGCGCCCTCACTACTATTTTGGTTCCCTTTCCCATTTGGGAGCTGACTTGGAGTTCACCACCTATCAACCTCACCCGTTCTGCCATACCGGCCAGCCCCAACTTTCCCTGACCGGCAAAATCGCTTAGCTGCTGGGGCAGCTCGAAACCCTTGCCGTTATCGCTAATAGTGATGACGAGTTCGTCGTCTTGGCACTCCATAGTGACGGTGGCTTCAGATGCTCCGGAATGCCGCTGCACATTGTTTAGAGCCTCTTGAGCAATGCGGAATAAAACCAGTTGCGTTTCCGGGGCCAGTGAGGGCATGGCACCAATTGTAACCTTGACTTCGATACCTGCAATGTTTTCTACCTCCTGGGCCAGCCACTTGATGGCTGGATCGAGACCTAAGTCATCCAGGATGCCTGGCCTCAATGCCTGGGCATAACGCTTGATACCCTGGTATGTTTGTTTGGATACGTCATACAGTCTCTCGAACTCGTCTCTTAACTCTTGAGGCAAATAGCTGTCAGCTTTGGAGGCAAGATTGTCCACACCATGCGTCAGAAGCAATATCTGCTGAGAGGTGTCGTCGTGCAGCTCACGGGCAAGGCGCTTACGCTCCTCTTCCTGAGCCTGGAGAACTTGCCTGCAATAGAATTGGAGATTGTCCTGCAATTTCCTTTCTTGGGTTATGTCGCGAGCCATATTTTGAAAAGTCTGAGGCTTGCCGTCACTGATAATAACACGTGTGGCTAGTTGCACTATTGCTTCAGAACCATCTTTCTTGGTTAACCGCTGCTCATAGCGGTGTTCCATATCTTCGCCTCTGAGTATCCCATCCCTCACTCTTCTTGCCACAGTCAGAGCCTCTGGGCTGAGAAAATCCCGCACATTCTTGCCGATTAACTCGGAAGCTGAATAGCCAGTGAGTTTCTCAGAAGCCTTGTTGGCTAGTGTAATACGGCCGTCTACATCATGGACCCAGATGGCATCGCTGGCGTTGGTAAATAACTCTTCATAGCTTCGTCGGGATGATTCCAGGTCCTTCCTGACCTTTTCGAATCCCTCTTGGCGCCGCTTGTTCTGATGGTAGGCTTCCATAAGTGCAATGGCCAAAGCTCCAATGACAATGGAAGACAGGCTTTCCAGGAGTGCGTCATTGAAGTTGGGGGAAATCGAAAAGGTGCGAACCAACATTGCCGCAGCACTGGCTAGCCATAGCGCGGCACCGCCTATTATCCCCAGGGTCCAGCCAGAATATAGCACCAGGAGGAGATAGAGAAAACGCTCAAAACCGTGCCGTGAAAGACCTAGAGCCGGGGACAAAGAGTCCGACCCCCAGGGAGGTATTTGAGTCGGCAACTGGGTGAAGTGGGACAGCGTCAAAACTGCGAACAAGATAATTGCAGCCCAGAGGTGGGGGTTGCTTAGTCTCGGGGTTTGTGTTCGGCATTTTCTAAAGTAACTAATCCCCATTGTAATCCCTTGACTATGGCTTCGCTGCGTGAGGCAACATTCAATTTATTGAAAACACTGGTCAGGTGAGCTTTGACGGTGCGCTGGCTCAGAAACAATTCTTCTGCCACTTCTTTATTGCTCATCCCCAGTGCAACCAGTCTGAGCACCTCTGCCTCTCGTTCACTCAGCAATCCTGGGGCGCTATTGTCCTTGACTGGTGTCACTGTGGCCCGCTTCAGCAACCTGGCAATGATATTGGGGTGGAGTACCGACTCACCTGCCTTTATGGCTCTAATAGCGCCGACCAAGTCGCGCCCCCTGGCGCTCTTCAGTAAGTACCCCGCAGCTCCAGCGTCAAGCAGTCCCAGCACATACTCTTCATCATCGTAGGCGGTGAGAATAAGGATGGCTGTGTCAGGAGCAACCTCTTTAATCTTTCTGGTTGCTTCGATTCCGTTGACCTTGGGCATGACAATGTCCATTACTACCACATTAGGTTTTAGTTCTGAGGCGAGTTTCACTGCCTCTTCACCGTCGCTGGCCTCGCCCACGAGCTTCATGTCTTCCTCGACCTCCAGTGCTCGGTGTAAAGCTTCGCGCACCAAAGGATGGTCGTCGGCAATCAGGACGGTCAGTTGATCTTTGTTTGTCAATTTCCCAGATTTCTGAAGCCATTATAAGACCTCTATGCCCTTTAGGGCAAGTTGGCTGTGTTTCAAAATATCACCAAAGTGCTAGGGCAGATTGCAACCTAAGGACGATGGCAGGCAATTGGGGGGTTGCTAGAATTACACTGCAATGAAGTCAAAAGGAGAGACGGCAATGGGAAAAAGTTATCCAGTAACCAGAGAGAATGTTGATGTGCGTGAGGTAGAGGGGAGAACAGAGCTGCTCGGTGTCTTGAAGAGAGCGGCGAGCGAATCGGAGTTTCTGGCCCGATTAGCGGACGACCCGCACGAAGCTCTCAAGGAGTACTACTCTTTGACCAGCGAAGAAAGAGCGGCATTGGCGAGCGGCGACATCAAGACGATAGAGTCCTGGGTGGGCAAGCTAGACACAGAGCTGGCTACCTGGCTATGGTGTCGCTTGTCACAAGAAAAATACTGATTAGCGAGGCACAGAAATGGTGAATCCTACAACAGCGCAAGACACTCAGGTGCTCTCAGAGGACAAAGAGAAGGCAAATGAGAAGCGCCTGGATGAGATTCTATCGACCTATCAGGGTGAGAGAGAGGAGCTTATTCCTATCCTGCAACAGGTCCAGCAGGCTTTTGGTTATCTGCCAGAGGCAGTGATGAAGAAGATAGCCAAATTCCTTCGGTTGCCGGAAAGCACCGTCTTTGGGGTGGGGACATTCTATGCCCAGTTCAAACTCGTCCCTTCAGGACGGAATATCATCAGGGTTTGTCGGGGTACTGCCTGTCATGTGCGCGGTAGTGGACAAATCCTCGGCGAAATAGAGAAACAGTTGGGCATTACTGCCGGTGAGACTACACCGGATCTGGAATACTCGTTAGAGACGATAGCCTGCTTTGGTTCTTGTGCATTGGCACCAGTTGTGGTTACTAACAACAAGGTGTATGGGAGGATGGCGACGACAAAGGTGGAGGAGATATTGAAAAAGGAGACGCAGTGAATTTCGAAGAAATCAGAAGTCAAGCTATACGGCAATGGAACGCCATGCAGCAGAGCGAAAACGTCCGTATTCTAATCGGTATGGGTACTTGCGGGCGAGCAGCTGGTGCCGAGGATATACTCGAAGTTCTTAACCAAGAGTTGAACCAGGAGAATATTCGAGCTGATATTCTTCCAGTCGGATGTATTGGTCTTTGTTATGCTGAGCCCTTGATCGAAGTAATCAAACCGGGTATGCCTAGTGTCTTTTATGGCAACTTGACCCCGGAGACAATACCCGAGATAGTCAAGGACTACCTGGTTGACGGCAATCCTCGTCCTGACCTAGCCCTGGGCATTCGCGGCGAAGGGGAACTGGTGGGTATTCCCAATCTCTTTGACCTGCCTGTGCTCAAGCCTCAAGTGCGCATCTCCTTGCGCAATTGTGGAAATATCGACCCTGAGAATATGGACCATTATGTTGCTAATGGTGGATATGAAGGTCTGGCCAGGGCATTGAGAATGAAACCCCAGGAAGTGATAGACGAGATAAAGAAATCGGGGCTGAGAGGTCGTGGTGGGGCCGGGTTTCCCACCGGGGTTAAATGGCAGTTCTGCCACGATGCACCCGGTGATCTAAAATATGTGATATGTAATGCTGATGAGGGTGATCCCGGGGCGTTCATGGATCGAGCGCTTCTGGAAGGGGATCCGCATGCTGTGATGGAAGGAATACTCATTGGGGCTTATGCTATCGGTGCGACCGAAGGCTACATCTATATCCGAGCCGAATACCCGTTGGCCATCCAGAGGCTACGTGCTGCTATTGAACAAATGGAACAATATGGCTTGATAGGTGAAGATATTATGGGTTCGGGCTTTGGCTTCCATATCAAAATAAAGGAAGGAGCTGGGGCTTTCGTATGTGGAGAGGAGACAGCTTTGCTGGCTTCTATCGAAGGTGGGCGTGGGATGCCCCGCTCGCGACCTCCGTTTCCTGCCCAGTCCGGCCTGTGGGGAAAACCAACAAACATCAATAACGTGGAGACTTGGAGCAATGTCTCAGCTATTCTTGCTAAGGGTGCCGACTGGTATGCTGGCTTTGGCACTGAGAAGAGCAAGGGCACCAAGAACTTTTCCCTGGCAGGCAAAGTTGTTCGCACTGGGCTCATAGAGGTCCCAATGGGAATCAGCTTGAGGGAGATTGTGTATGATATAGGTGGGGGAATTCCGGAAGGCAAAAGCCTGAAGGCAGTTCAAACTGGGGGACCATCAGGTGGTTTCATCCCCGAGAGCCTGATCGACCTGCCTGTTGACTACGAGTCCCTTGCCCAGGCAGGATCTATTATGGGCTCGGGTGGGATGGTGGTCGTTGATGAGGATACCTGCATGGTCGATATTACCAAGTTCTTCCTCACCTTCACCCAAGCTGAATCTTGTGGTAAGTGCGTACCCTGTCGTTGGGGCACCAAGCAGATGCTGGATATCCTGGTGGACATCACTGAAGGGAGAGGAAGGCCAGGAGATATCGAGCTACTGCAAGAATTGGCGGAAGCGGTCAAAGATGATTCGTTGTGTGGTCTGGGCCAGACAGCTCCTAATCCAGTGCTTAGCAGCATTCGCTACTTTCGCGAGGAATATGAGAAGCACATATCGGAGAAATACTGCTCTGCGATGCAATGCCAAGCTCTAATATCTTACTATATACTTCCTGAGAAATGTCAGGGATGTATGATTTGCGCTAGGAATTGCCCGGTCCAGGCTATTGAAGGTAACAAGCGAATGGTGCATGTTATCGACCAAGATAAGTGCATCAGGTGTGGGACCTGCTTAGATGTCTGCCCGCCCAAGTTCAACGCAGTGGTTAAGGTCAGCGGCACAGAAGGATTGGATGTTCCTGAGAAGCCTGTCCCAGTAGCCGCCGAGCCCTAGGTATCGTATTAGCATGTAAGGAAGGTGCCAAGATGTCTGTAACTGCTACAACCAAGATGGAAGAAAAGAGTACAACCACTATAAAGCTCACTATTAACGGAGAGCAAGTTGAAGTAGAGAAGGGAGCTACCGTACTTGAAGCGGCACTTGGTGCCGGCATTTATATCCCGACACTGTGTTATGCCCCCGACCTTAAACCTTATGGAGGTTGTCGCCTCTGTGTGGTTGAGATTGAAGGAATGCGGGGTCTGGTTAGTTCGTGTACTACGCCAGCAACAGACGGTATGGTGGTTCGCACGGAAACAGAACGGGTCAATAGAGCACGTCGCATAACCATGGAGCTTATCATCGCCAATCACCATGGCGATTGTCTTACCTGTGCAAAAAACCAGAACTGTGAGCTGCTCAGGATTGCGCGATATTTGGGCATAGAACAGCCCGAAATTGACCGTTTGAGAAAAAGCACCGAAGTGCTTCCTATGGATGAGAGTCATCCGGCATTTCTCCGCGACCCAAACAAGTGCATTCTGTGTGGCCAGTGCGTACGTGCTTGCCATGAAATAGCTGTGGTCGGAGCCATTGACTTGGCTTTCCGAGGTAACTCAGCAAAAGTAGCCACCTTTGGTGATAAACCGATTGTTGAGTCCATCTGCAAGTCTTGTGGCGAATGTGTTGCCCGGTGTCCTACGGGAGCGTTGATCCCCAAATGGGAGAAACCACCTACCAAAGAGGTTCAAACCATTTGCCCCTACTGCGGAGTCGGTTGCTCTATCTATTTGGGTGTTCGTGACAACAAGATTGTTTCCGTGCGTGGGGATCCAGAGAGTCCGGCTAACAAGGGCAGTCTATGTGTCAAAGGACGCTGGGGATACGACTTCGTCGACCATCCCGAGAGGTTGACTACGCCACTGGTGCGAATCCCGGGCGTTGTCCGACAGGCAAGTCACAACGGAAAGGTGCAGGAAATCTTTCGCGAAGCCACCTGGGATGAGGCCCTTGAGCTGGTGGCAAACAAGCTAATTGAACTGAAGCAGAATTATGGAGCAGATAGTATTGCTGCCTTAAGTTCAGCCAAGTGCACAAATGAAGACAATTACGTTATGCAAGAATTCGTTCGTGCTGTCATAGGAACCAACAATATTGACCATTGCGCCCGACTATGCCACGCCTCTACGGTGGTTGGAGGTATCGCCGCTTTTGGTCAAGGGGCGATGAGCAACTCTTATTCCGATTTTGAGAAGACCGAACTCTTCTTTGTCATCGGTTCTAATACTACGGAATGTCATCCCATTATTGGTGCAATGATCAAGAGGAGAGTCAAGTTCAACGGCGCTAAGCTTATTGTGGCTGATCCCCGCTCTACGGAACTTGGCGAATATGCCACTGCCAAGCTTGTTCACAAGCCGGGGACAGACGTTGCCCTCATCAATGGTCTGATGCACGTCATAATCAGGGACGGCCTTGAGAACAAGGAGTTCATCCAAGAACGCACTGAAGGTTTTGAGGATATGCGTCGGCTTGTGGAAAAGTTTACTCCTGAGGTAGTCGAGGCGATAACCGGGGTTCCAAAGGCTGATCTAGAGGCAGCTGCCCGCTTGTTCGGGGAGGCAAAAAGCGCCTGTATCCTCTATGGAATGGGGATAACCCAGCATACTACAGGCACAGACAATGTGAAAAGTGTGGCAAACCTGCTGCTGTTGACCGGGAATATAGGGAGGGAAGGCACGGGCTTTAGCCCCCTTCGGGGTCAGAACAACGTCCAGGGCGCTTGTGACCTGGGTGCATTACCTAATGTCTATCCCGGCTATCAAAAAGTTGATGATCCTGCTGTAAGAATGAAATTTGAAACTGCCTGGGACTGCAAATTGAGTAGCCAACCGGGGCTGACGGTTACCGAGATAGCCAATGCTATACTGAAGGAAGATATCAGAGGACTCTATGTTATGGGTGAGAACCCCATGCTAAGTGAACCTCACCTTGAACATACCCGGCATGCAATGGAAAAACTCGAGTTTCTGGTAGTTCAGGATATCTTTCTCTCCGAGACGGCCTGGTTAGCCGATGTGGTTCTGCCCGGTGCTGCGTTCGCAGAAAAGAACGGCACTTTCACCAATACTGAGAGGCGAGTTCAGAGAGTGAGGCAAGCGGTCGTGCCACCCGGGGAGGCGAAGCCTGACTGGGAGATCATCTGTGCTCTAGCAGACAAGATGGGGCATCCATTGCCTCATCAGAGCGCTGCCCAGATCATGGAAGAAATAGCCTCCCTGACTCCTATCTATGGCGGTATCCTTTTCGACCGGCTAGACCAGGGTGGTCTGCAATGGCCCTGTCCTGATGCCTCGCACCCCGGAACTGTCTTCCTTTACCAGGACGGCTTCGCGCGGGGGCAAGGCAAATTTCATGCCGTAGACCACATGCCACCGGCAGAAGCAATATCCAAAGGTTACCCGCTGGTGCTCACTACGGGGCGGGTGCTGGAGCACTGGCATACTGGCACCATGAGTCGGCGCTCTAGTGTACTGAGTGAACTTAACCCTAATGGTGTAGTTGAGATGAGTCCCAGTGATGCGCTGAAGCTCGGGTTTATTGAGGGCGATTCAATAGTACTTGCCTCAGAAAGAGGACGAGTGGAAGTGCCGTTACATATTACGGACGAATTGCCTCCTGGCGTTGTGTTCATGCCCTTTCACTGGCACGAGGCAGCAGCAAATATCCTCACCAACGATGCTCTTGACCCGATCGCCAAGATTCCCGAGTTCAAAGTTGCGGCAGTTAACGCCGTGTTGGCGGTACTTGATAGAGCTGCTCGTGATAATGCCTTTCTGGCTCGACTGGCGGAAAACCCTGCTGAGGCTCTGAAAGACTACGAACTGACAACGGAAGAAAAATCTGCCCTGATGAGCGGTGATATACGCAAGATAGAAGCATGGCTGGGTAAGCTAGATGAGCGCCTTAAGACCTGGCTTATGTTGCGGTTATCCCAGGAGAAATGGTAGGTGATTGGTCAGGACAGGCCTTGAGAGCTAGCTGAAGCTAGTGGAGAAGCCCTGGCTTCTGGGCTACCAGTGCCCTTGCTTTCTCGAGATCATCTCGGCTATTTACGTTGAAAAAACTCAGATGCTCGGGGTCGAATGTGTCTACCTCTTCCTTTCCAACATACTTCACCTTTACCGTGCTAAGGAGTCTACTAATCTTGAGTTCATTTTGCTCCAGCAATTCCTTGATGGGAGCTAGACAAATCTTGGAATACAGTGCGCACAGGGGTTCCAATTTGTCCCTTATCCGCGGAATGACAACATCAAACGTAGAACTGACTTGGGTCATATAGTCGAGCAACCCGATGCTTAGAAATGGCATATCGCAGCCGACGACAATAGCGCGGGCGCTTGATGACGCTACCAGACCTGAGTAAATGCCCACCAGGGATCCCTTTCCAGGATGGATATCAGCTACTGTTTTTATGCGTACGGTTGAGGAGCAAGGGATTGCTTCGCCGTGTGCGGTCACTATGATGATTTCCCTGCTGAGAGTAGTAAGGCGGTCAGCCACCCACTGGATCAGACTCTTCCCCTGGATGACTTGAAGAGCCTTGTTCTGTCCAAGTCTTAGACTTTTGCCACCGGCGAGAATGATAGAAGTCATGTTCAGAGCACCAAAAAGTGGGCTACATTACCGCCCTGGACAGCACTGGACAATGCGTTATTGCTTGCCTAATGTCTGTTTCTCTATTAGAATAGTGACGTAAGCATGTTGCGACTGTCTGGTGCAAGTTTCGCGCGATGGAAGAATTATACAAGATAGAAGTAAGAAACGTAATGATACCCGTGGACGACACCCCCTTCATGGAAGAGAATGCGGGCTGCGCGGAATTCCTCAACAAGCTTTCCGTCAGGGCACATGCCTGGGTGGTTAATAATGCTGTGGAAATGAAGGTTGTGGGGGTAGTAACGGAACATGATATGTTACATTCCATGATTCCTCCCAGGCAGAAGAAGGAAAGGATGTTTGGGACTCCTAGGACTGAGATATTTTGCCTGAAGGACAGCGTCGTCCGGGACATGATGACGCATAATCCCGTTGTATGCTCGGCGGAAGAAACCGTAGCTGACGCCTTGAAGAAGTTTTCCTCGTTCGACATCCGTAGATTGGCGGTTGTTGATGAGAAGGGAAGGCTTCTTGGGGAAATAACCATCCAGCGGTTGGCAAGACACCTCAGACACAAGTTCGCAAACACCGTATGAGTATCTACGTACTGGTTGCCCTAATTCTCATCCTTGGGTTCATACTGGGAAAAGTACTACGCAGGCTACGTTTGACGGAAATCCTCGCATATATTCTCGCGGGTATTGTTATCAAACAGGTCTTGAATTTCAGCCCACCCGAACAATTCAGCGCCATGATCACCGGCATTACGGTTGCTCTCGTCGCTTACATAATAGGACTGAGCTTCTCCTTTTCATTTCTAAGGAGAATGGGTAAGCAGATGGTCATCATATTGATCGTGCAGGTTTTGATGACTTTTGTTGCCACATGGGGTTTCGTATATCTAATTACTGGAGATATGCCGCTTTCCATAATTATGGGTTCGCTGGCTGGGGCTACCGACCCGGCAGGAACGATGGCGGTTCTGAGGGACCTGAGGGCAAAGGGAACGCTTACAGAGTTGACTATGGCTCTGGTGGGATTGGATGACGCAGTCGTGATAGTTGTCTATTCGGTGGGGATTGTGTGGGCCAAGATGTTGCTGGAGGGAGAAGCGGGTATTTCGGTCGCCTTGACTTACCCATTATGGGAGATTTTTGGTGGTCTGGCATTGGGAGGGGCAGTTGGAGCTGCTACCTCTTATCTGAGCAAGAAGATACATCTCTCTTCTGACAATATTTTCGTTGTGTCTTTGGCGGTGGCTATCCTGTGTTGGGGTGTGGCAGGAACAATTGGAGTTTCGGCAATTCTGGCATGTATGGCTTTGGGAACGGCAGTAATTAACCTTAATGTCCAAATCGGCAATCGCTCAAACGAGTTGCTAGACAACATCATGACGCCCATATTTGTTTTGTTTTTCGCCGCCATTGGTATGGAGATGGACTTCTCACTTTTCCACATCATGTGGCCGGTAGTAGTTATGTATTGTGTCGGGAGAAGCATTGGCAAGGTAACCGGGTGCAGCTTTGGAGCTGTCATATCAAGGTCGGAGCCAAGAATCAAGAAGTATCTTGGCCTGGGCATGCTACCTCAAGCAGGCGTTGCCATGGGTCTGGCTTTTCTGGCGGCTCAAGCATTGTCTGGGCATGAACTCGGAGGCACAATAATCACAATTACGACAATCACGACAGTAGTTTTTGGACTACTTTCGCCGCCTCTGGTGCAATACGCTGTCAAGAAGGCAGGAGAAGCACGCACGTAATACTTGCGTGAAGGCGTGTCCTTGTAGATAGGGTAACCAAGGAAACCAGGCAGGGGGGCAAATGTAACGTGCTTGAGCAGGTTTTTTTTTGTTCTTCTCCTACGGATCAGCTAGTGTCCACACCTGTTTCAGGATAAGGATAAACATCCATGGGAACGAAAATTCTCGGTATTGAGACTTCCTGTGATGAAACTGCTGCCGCTATAGTAGAGGACGGCACCAGAATTATCTCTAATGTTGTGGCCTCACAAATAGACATTCATGCTCGGTATGGCGGTGTAGTCCCCGAGGTCGCCTCAAGGCAACATCTTCTCACTGTTATTCCGGTTATCAGTCAGGCAATTGCCGGAGTGGCCTGGCAGGACATCCATGGCATAGCTGTGACTTTTGGCCCGGGGCTGGCCGGATCACTTCTGGTTGGCGTTAACTTGGCCAAGGCTATCGCCTTAGTTAAGGAATTGCCTCTTGTCGGGGTCAACCATCTAGAGGCACATATCTACGCCAATTGGCTAGACTTCGCCAAAGGGGGGCCCAGCAGGGTGCAATTCCCTTGCCTTTGTCTCGTGGTCTCCGGTGGACATAGCGATCTGGTTTTGATGAATGGGCATGGCCAGTACCAGAAATTGGGACAAACCCGTGATGATGCTGCCGGCGAAGCCTTCGACAAAGCCGCCAGGATCTTGGGCTTGGGTTACCCCGGGGGTCCGGCTATTGAAAAAGCAGCCGGGTCCGGAATTCCTCGCTTACCCCTACCCCGAGCCTGGCTCAAGGAAACCCACGATTTCAGCTTCAGCGGGCTGAAAACTGCTTTGTGGCACCTTGTCTATAGGGGAGAGGTGTCGGTGGCCGATGTTGCAGCCAGCTTCCAGTTAGCTGTAACGGATGTCTTGGCTACCAAGACAATTGAAGCAGCCAGGCAGTTGAAGGTGGAGCAGATCTTGCTCAGCGGTGGTGTGGCAGCCAATAAAACATTGACCCAGAGTTTCCTTGCCAGCTCGCCCGTCCCGGTTCTTGTCCCCCCTCCTCATTTATGTACGGATAACGCCGCTATGGTGGCTGCCTGTGGTTATTATCATTTGCGATGCGGAAGGACAAGCGGTTATGACCTGGATGTAGTGCCCAGCCTCGGTTTTGGCTAATCCAGTCCACGGTTCCCACAGAACTGCGCCCTAACAGGTCAAATGGTTGAAGTATGCTTTTGAAAAGACTGGGCGGGTAGGGCTAATGCTTCCCTGAACTGGGAGCTTACTCTCAGTAATGCTCAAATGATAAGGGTGATAAGGGGCACTGTGAGCACGCGCCCTCTCGACAGTAGTTCTTGAAGATATGAATCAGCCCTTGCTGGTGACAGGCGGTGAACCCGGAGGTCCCTTCAAGGCAAAGCTGCTTTGCCATATGACGAGTTATCTGGTTCTGTGCTAATTTGGGATAAGTATTATAGAGCTCCATGGCCTTTTTCATTGATTCTGGTTTGCCGGCCATTCTCCCCCAGGCAAAAACGAAGGGCAATAGCACATTCACCGCAATCTCGCCTGCTTTGCCATTTCCCAAGAGAGCCGACATCTTTGTTCTGGTTCTGACATCAAAATCGAAATGGTTGCGCCAGTACTCGTCGCCGACCACAACTAGGCTGTTGTCCAGCAAATGGTGTCCCTTGGGTGGATCTGCCTCTTCTGCCAACTGCAGTAGCGATGATAACAAACTTCCCTGGAGATGACGGTTTCCTTCACTGTAGCGCTCAAGAAGATAGCTCAAGGCGATGATGCGCCGCACGGGAGAATTGTTGGGGTATACGTGGGACAGGTTCCAATCGTTTTCCTTCATGGTCCTGGGTTCTCTCTCTGCTGACCGCCATGTTCGCTCCAATTCCAGGATTTGTCGCTCCGACGCAATATTATTCATGGATCTTTGAGAAGGCAGTAGCCCGGCTGTGCCTAACAATAGAGCCTGCTTGACGACCAATCCCTTTGTGTGTTTGATGGAACTGATGGGTAGTCTATGTGCGAGTTCTTCAAAAGGCTCGGTGTTTTTGGCGTAACCGAGGGCTCTCGTCATACCACGAAAAAGCACCTGCTCTGCCTCTTCCTCTTGGGCGAGGTGAACGATCTCGTCCAGAAAATGCATCGCCTTCTGCTTGAATCTGTGTTCACCGGCGATGTTGAGCAACCTGACCAAAGTCTGTTTGTCGAGACGATCCATGATCCGGAAGCACGGGAGTTGGTAAGGCAGCAAGTAAGCTTGATACTGCAAAGCTTGGGCCAGACACAGGATGGGAACTGTTTTGCCGCTTTGTAGCAGTGTAGTCGGGTCACAATCGTGGTGCATCACTACGTGAAGGATCACGGTGTTGTATCCAGCATCACAATGATGCCGATGGCGATACCAATCGCTGGATTTGCTGTGGACCTCGATATCTCCCTGCGTCAGACGATGTCCATTTGTAATAACCGCGTCGCGGAAATCTGGACCCCTGTCACCATTCCTCATCCCAGGATAGAGCACCGCGATTCGCTCTCCCTCGACGGTGGCCAGTTCCTTTCCCACCATTTGCTGCCATGCTAGAGCTACCTGCGTCTCTGGCAGTGTTATCCGGTTACGTGTAACCATGGCGAAAAAAAGCACTTCTCGTTTCTTGTTGATTGCTTAGTGCTCCATTGTTAAGCGACCTGCGCATGATGCGGGTATGATAAGCGTATTTTATTGCTAGCATCCGGAATTACTGAACGATTGCGTCGTACCGAATAGTGGCTGTGGGTCCTAGCCTGATTCATCGCGCTCCCCTTGAGCTGTGTAGGTGAAGCCGCTCCGCTCTGCAATGATGCTGAGTAAGGTAGCTGATGCACCACGAGGTCGGTACATCCCATTTTCCCATTCGCTGACCGTTTGCTGTCGGGTGCCCAGTTCCTCCGCCAGTTTCATCTGAGTCAGTTTCAGATGTTGCCTCAGCAACTTGATCTCCTCTCTAGTCCACTGCTTCCTCTTTATTTTTGGTTCCATCTAGGAGATTATACACGTTTCAGTGTAGAAATACAAGGGAAATTGCCTGATTCTCGACAAATCCTCTTGCATTTTTGGTTCTTCTTGATATAATAGGGAGGTTAGCAATCGCAAGCACAGAGTGCTAAAATCAATTGAGGAAAGGAGGAAATATGGCCAGAATGGCGAAGATTGAACCTTTGGGAGACAGAGTGGTGATAAAGCCCACACCGAAGGAAGAAGTAAGCAAAGGGGGAATAGTGCTGCCAGATACGGCCCAGGAAAGGCCCCAGGAGGGGAAAATTATTGCTGTGGGTCCGGGTAGATTGACGGAGGAGGGCAAACGAATCGCTATGGAAGTGAAGAAGGGCGACAAAGTCATCTATTCCAAATACGCTGGGACCGAGTTCAAGGTGGATGATGAAGAACTGGTGATCATGCGCGAAGCCGATATCTTGGCCAAGAGAGGTCAATAAAAGGAGGTAATTGAATGGCAAAACAAATCATTTTTGGCGAAGAAGCAAGGAAATCGTTAAAGAGCGGCGTTGATACGCTTACTGATGCCATCAGGGTGACTCTGGGACCACGCGGGCGGCCTGTGGCACTGGACAAGAAATGGGGCGCGCCTTCGGTACTGGACGACGGCGTGTCTATAGCCAAAGAAGTAGAGTTGCCAGATCCCTTTGAGAACATGGGGGTGCAGCTGGTAAAACAGGCAGCCACCAAGACCAATGATCAGTGTGGGGACGGCACCAGCACGTCGATCATATTAGCTCAAGCCATCATTGGCGAGGGCTTCAAGAATATCGCTGCCGGAGCTGATGCCATGGCACTGAAGCGTGGGATCGACAAAGGGGTAGAGGTTCTGGTTGATGAACTCAAGAAAATGTCTATACCGGTGGCTGGTAAGGAGCAGGTAGCTCAAGTGGCCTCTATATCGGCTATTGACCAGGAAATCGGCGACCTAATTGCTGATGTTATGGAGAAGGTGGGCAAGGACGGCGTCATCACTGTTGAGGAAGGCAAAGGGCTGCAATTTGAGACTGAATTTGTGGAGGGGATGAAGTTCGACCGTGGCTATATCAGCCCTTACTTCATCACCAACGCTGAACAAATGAGAGCTGAGCTGGAAGACCCTCACATCCTGATAACTGATAAGAAGATTTCCGCCATAAACGAGATACTGCCCGCTCTAGAAAAGATTGTCCAAATGTCGAAGAATCTGGTTATTATTGCTGAGGATGTGGAGGGAGAATCTCTAGCGACGCTGGTGGTTAACAAGTTGAGAGGGACTTTGTCTCCATTGGCGGTCAAAGCTCCCGGCTTCGGCGACAGGAGAAAGGCCATGCTTCAGGATATAGCCGTTCTTACCGGAGGCACGGTCATATCGGAGGAAGTCGGCAGGAAACTAGATTCGGTGACCCTGGAGGATTTGGGTCGAGCCAGAAGAGTGATTGCCGACAAAGACAATACCACCATTGTTGAAGGTAAGGGTGATGCCAGGGCTATTGAGGGTCGAATCAAGCAGATAAGGTCCGAAATCGACATAAGCACTTCCGATTATGACAAAGAGAAACTACAGGAGAGGCTAGCTAAGTTGGCGGGTGGTGTGGCAGTGATCAAAGTAGGTGCAGCTACGGAGACGGAACTGAAGGAGAAAAAACACCGTGTAGAGGATGCTTTGTCAGCTACTCGAGCTGCTGTGGAGGAGGGTATCTTGGCCGGGGGTGGTATTGCTTTCATCAATGCATTGCCAGGCTTGAAGAAGCTCAAAGTCAAGGGTGACGAGGCGACCGGTGTGGCTATATTGACGCGAGCCCTTGAGGAGCCGCTGAGGTGTATTGCTGGAAACAGCGGACGGGAGGGTTCAGTGGTGATAAATCAAGTGAAAGCCAGCAAGGTGGGCATTGGTTACGACGCGCTCAAGGATGAATTAAATGTGAACATGATAGAAAGAGGCATCGTAGATCCTCTTAAAGTGACGAGGAGCGCTTTGCAGAACGGCGCGAGCATTGCTACTATGATTCTGACTACCGAGTGTTTGGTGACGGACATTCCGGAGAAAGAGAAGATGCCCGCCATGCCGCCGGGCGGTGGTTACCCAGAGTATTAGCCAGCCGTTGAACAACCTAGCAACTGGAAGGAACCGTCCACAGGGCGGTTCCTTCTTTGCAGTGTCAGATTCTAAGCCTTTGCCTGAGAGGTTCTTCTTCCTTGACAGGTCCGGTTACGGCCAGATTAAGCCCGTTTCCGACCAGAATCTGCTCGGCTACTTCTCTCAGCTGGTCTAAGGCAATGGCATCTACAATTCTAACAACGTCGTCTACGGTGAGGATCCTTTGGGTCAAGATTTCCTGGCCACCGTGCCATAGTGCTACATTTCGGCTGTCCTCAAGTCGCAGCTGTAATCTTCCTTTTGACAGTTCCTTCGCTCTGGTAAGCTCACCCGCAGTGATTCCCTGCTTCACCCGGGATAGCTGTTCGAGGATGGCGGCCACGGCGATTTCTATCTTTTTGGGATCAACGCCGGCGTAGATGGTGAATGAGCCCCCACTCATGAAGTGCTCAGTGTAGCTGTGTATATCATAGGCCAGCCCTCTCTGTTCCCGGATTTCTTCAAACAGGCGGCTGCTCATGCCACCACCAAGCGCTGTGTTAAGCAAGTCGAGGACGAAGCGGTGTTGGTGGGAGTGAGAAAAGCCGTGAACAGCAAGGCAAAGATGCGCTTGCTCGATGTCCCTGGGCTCGGTATGCAACCTTGCTTCCGTTTGCTTATCATCGGTCACGTAGCCAGTGGTTAGCTCCCGGGCAGCCCATTTGTCAAGTAAGGGCTGGATTTGAGCCATTGCCTCTTGATGGTTTATGTCACCAGCGATACTGACGACCGTATTATTAGGCATGTATCTGCGCTCAACGTAGTCTAATAGTTGCTTCCTAGTAATGGAAGACACAGTCTCCTGGTAACCGATGACCTCTCGCCCAAGAGGCTGCCTTGGCCACAGCAACTCATCTATCAGCGCATTTACCCGCTGCTGGGGAAGGTCGAGACCCATCTTGATTTCCTCCCCGATAACCTGACGCTCTCGCTCTATTTCTCTATTATCGAAGCGAGAGTTGAGCAGCAGATCAGATAGCACATCCACAGCAATTGGGAAGTGAGAACTGGCAACCTTACACCAGAACATAGTGAGTTCCTTATCTGTGCCGCCGTTGATTATGCCGCCAACTCCTTCAATATCCTGGCTGAGCTGCTTAGATGTTGGTCGTCGCTGGGTGCCTTTGAAGAACAAATGCTCGGCGAAGTGGGATATGCCCGATTCTTGTACGGTTTCGTAGCAAGAGCCAGCGCCTACAAGAATGGCAAGAGATACCGAGTGACTATGGGGCATACTACTGGTGATAACTCTCAAGCCATTATCGAACGTGACCCTGGTGTACATCATCACGAATTGTAATGTGCCTACTGTTTCCCGTCAACAAGAGTGGCCAGCACATGCGATGGTCTTTTTCCGATGGTGTCATCCCAACTATGGGCTGCCTCATGGCTGATCTGGGCCTTTAGGCTGCTCGCAGGGCAAGAAAATGGAGGTCACGGGTGCCCGACGTAGTTGATGAGGACGCAGGTTTGACAAACTTGCAAGGACAGGCTATTATGGAACGCGGACATGACTCGGTGGCAGGGAGAAATCCCAGAGCAATGCGAGTTACCTGACGTGTTGCCCAAATTCCATTCCTATCGCAGCAAAGCCGATGACTTCAGACGCCTGCTCACCATCGTGAACAATGGGATTGTCGCCGCCAGCTGACGTGGGTGGGTAAAGAAAACGGCTGAGGCTAAGTCCAGAACGGGTAGGTAAATGATGAAGGACGTAGATAGATATTATCAGAATTACGGTGCAAGAGCTCGGGAATTGAAGAGGGAAGGTGGGAAGGTTATGGGCTATATGTGCGCTCTGACTCCTGTTGAGATCATAACTGCTGCCGGCTTCGTGCCGTTCCGAATAAAGGGCGACGTTAGCGAGCCAATTACGAAGGCTGACACTCAGATGGAAACCATTGTTTGTCCCTTGGTACGTAGCGGTTTTGATATGGCGCTCAAGGGGAAATATGAGTTTCTTGACGGTATAGTAATCCCCCATGCTTGTGACAGTATTGCCCGTAGCTATAGTACAATAAGTTATAGCCTTGATTTGCCTTACTCCCACTTCGTCCATATTCCGCATACCACCAAGGACATATCTAAGGAATTCTTTGAGTCTGAGCTTGACACATTTAGGAAGAGTTTAGGCGCATTTGCTGGTAAGGAGATTTCCGACGAGAGTCTGGTCCGGGCAATTGACCTTCACAACGAAATCAAGGCTAAGGTAAGGGAGCTATATCAGTTGAGGAAATCAGATCCGCCCCTGATCTCGGGCACAGAGGTAACCAAGGTGCTGGTAGCTGCTATGGGCATTCCGGCGGTTGAAGCTAGTCAGTTGCTGGATGTGGTTATTGATGAAGTCAAGAACAGAGCCAGTCCTGCGGCTAGGAAGTCACCTAGGATAATGGTGGTTGGTGCTGAAGTCAATGACATTGCTTTCATCAAGTTGATTGAAGATAGTGGAGCAGACGTAGTGGTCGATAGCATGTGTGTTGGTACCAGAGATTACTTCTACGATGCGGACACTGCGAGAGGGCCGCTTGATGGCATGGCCGACTACTACTTGAGGAGGTTGAATTGTCCTCGTACCTACAGAGAGTGGACCGGAAAGACATATGAAGACGACTTGGAAGCGAGGTTTGGCCATATTGGGAGTTTTGCTAAGGAATTCAATGTCGACGGTGTGATACTTTACCTCCTTAAGTACTGCGATCCATTTGGCTTCGAAGTGCCGGCAAGAATGCAGTATATACAATCGCTAGGTACCCCAGTGCTTTATATTGAAGATGAGTATTCAATGTCAACAATTGCCAGACTGCGAACCAGGGTTCAAGCCTTTCTTGAGACCCTTGCTGGATAGCCTGGAGGGAGAATAAATGGAAGAACAAAAATGGCCGGAGAAGTACCCCGTAGAGGGTAAAAGGGGAAGGAAATACGGAACCGTAGCGGCGATGAAGGTCGGCCCGATGGTCAAGGCAGCTATTGGAAGCTCGGTAGAGGCGCAACAGGAAGGTAAGGATATAGCTTACACCTTTATTGAGTGCAATTATGACGAAATTATACGGGCTATGGATATCGTACCAGTGTGGACAGAAAACTACGCTGGCATATGCGGGGCAAAGCGTGACGCTCAGCGCTTCCTGGAGAGGGCAGAATCGTTGAACTTTTCCCGTTCTCTCTGCACCTATGCCTTGTGCGGCCTGGGATTCGACGAGTGGCGTGAAGAGTTGGGCGAGATGCCTCCCGATGCTCCATGGGGTGGGCAGGCAAGGCCCAGGGTTATGCTATCCAGCGGCCAGATAATCTGTGACCCGCGGAATAAGTGGTATCAGGCAGCGCAGCAATTTCAGCCGGATGTCCCTATTTATGATCTTACCGGTCTTTACCCTATGTATGAACGTGATGTCGATCACCATGAGACTGAGGGCTATTATGCTAAGTATATGACCGAAGACCTCAGGGGTCTGGTGAAATTTCTGGAAGAGCATTTTCACAAGAAGATGGACTGGGACAGATTGTGGGAAACACTCAAGCTGGCTGATGATACTACAGATTTACATGTGGAATGCCGTGGGTTGCGCAAGGCTATTCCTACCCCAATGGATACAGGGGATGCTATGAACTGCATGGTGCCCCAGGCTTTTATGATGGGAACGCAGGAAGCTTATGACTTTTACAAAGACCTGCGCGATGAACTGAAGCACAAGGTGGAACATAAGCTAGGTGTAATTGAAGATGAGAGGTATAGGCTGGTTTGGGCTGGAGGACTGCCGTCATGGTTTGCTTTGTCTGATTTTAACTACTTCTGGAGTAAAGGCGCAGTATTCCCGGTAGAAAGCACATATAATGAGCAGGTGTATTCCGCAAAAGAACTTGATTTACCGAAGACAGATGACCCTTTGGAATATATGGCCTGGAGGTGTATAAGACGATGGACCTACTGGTACGATAAGGCAAAAAAACGCACTGGGTCTGAACCTGATGTGGAGCGTACCATTAATTACATTGAGCAGTATAACATAGACGGTATCGTAGTGCATGAGGCCTTCTCTTGCCGCAGTTGGCATGTGGGACTGATCTGGATGCTGAATCAAATAGCCAAGATATACAAGCCCATCCCTGTATTGATATTGGGCAGGGGTGAAAAAAAGGAAAAAATGTATAGGGAAGTTCCATCGCTGATTCTGGAGAGCGACATTATTGATATTAGCTCCTATAATGAGGCCGACACCAGAGCCAGGATAGATGCCTTTGTCGAGACATTGGAGGCAGTCAAGAGCCGGTGAGTAGGCAGTATTTTGCTGGAGTGGACATCGGTTCCACTATGACCAAGGTAGTGATCATGGATGGCGGGCTTGTGGCCTCGGTCATCGGCCCCACTGGCCCCGAGCACAGAAAGCTGGCCAATCGGGTGATGGAGGAAGCCCTAGCCAAGGCACAGTTGTCCTTTAATGACATCAGCTATGTGGTGGCCACTGGCTATGGAAGAATCAACGTCCCCTTTGCCGATAAGCAAATAACTGAGATAACCTGTCATGCCCGGGGGGTTGGTTACCTGCTGCCTGAGGTAAGGACGGTGATTGATATTGGCGGTCAGGACTGTAAGGGGATTAAGTTGAATGATAATGGTAAGGTCGTGGACTTTGTCATGAATGACAAGTGTGCTGCTGGGACAGGGAGGTTTCTTGAGGTGACGGCTGAGGAATTGGGTGTCAGCCTAGAAGACATGGGAAGATTGTCGTTGGAGGCAAAGAATAGGGTTGAGATAAGCAGCACCTGTACCGTGTTTGCCGCCCAGGAGGTGGTGGCTAGACTCTCAGAAGGAGTGCCTCTGGCCGATATTATCGCTGGTCTACACGAGGCGATTGCCACCAGGATATACGGAATGGTGAGACGGCTGAAGGTAGAAAGGGAAGTGGCCTTGACTGGTGGTGGGGCCAAGAATATCGGGCTAGTCAAGGCTTTAGAGGCTAAGCTAGGGTTTCCAGCACTGGTGCCTGCTGAGCCTTTGCTAACCGGAGCTATGGGTGCTGCTCTGCTGGGCAGTGATCTGGTCAAACAGGCTGCCGAGAGCGGCACAGCTTTGTCCAGGAGCGAACGCCGCTTGGAAGAAGCGACTTTGTTTACATAATACATGGGTAAGCCTAGCACCTGGTGAGGTTCCTGCAAACCGGAAAACCATGTGAGCCGTGTTAGAAGGCTCGTCCGGAGGATTCCAACGATAGTGGTGTATGTTGCCGGCGTTGATATTGGCTCTGCTTTTTCCAAAGCAGTCATAATGGTCAATAACGAGATTGTATCCTACAGCGTAATACCTTCGGGGGGAAATTACAGGCACGCTGCTGAAGATGTAACCGGGAAGGCTTTGACCAAGGCAAACCTATCTTGGCAGGACATAGGTTATACAGTAGCCACCGGGTATGGTGCTGCCAATGTCTCCTTCTCCCATTCGATGGTTTCCGACATATCCTGTTTGGCCAGGGGTGCACACTATCTGTTCCCCGCTGCCCGAACTGCAATCGATATTGGTGGGCAGTATACTAGGGTGTTGAGGCTGGATGACCGGGGAAAAGCGACTGCCTTCCTACTGAGTGAGAAATGCGCTGCCGGGAGTGGGCGGTTCCTTCAGATCATTGCTAAGGTGCTGCAAATTGACCTGAGGGACATCGGGAAGTTATCCCTGGAATCTCGAAAGAGAGTCGACTTCAATACCGGTTGTGCCGTATTCGCTGAATCAGAGGCAGTATCCCGTGTTGCTGAAGGTGCTGCCAAGGAGGATATTTTGGCCGGTCTTCATAGGACCCTGGCAGCTAAAGTCCAGGCCTTGGTGGAGAGGCTTGGGATGGAGCCTGATTGTACCCTGGTTGGTGGGGGAGCCAAGGACATCGGACTGGTCAAGAGCATAGAAAAGAGCTTGGGGTGTGGTCTTCTGGTTCCTGAGGAGCCTCAGGTTGTAGCTGCTCTGGGTGCGGCTTTGATAGCTGGGGAAAAAGCCACTGCGAACAAGGCTGCCCATTGATTTCGGGGTGAGCGGAGCTCGAGAGCAGATTGAGGATGCGAGCCCGGGCTATGGCATGTTTGAGGTGCTCTTGCTTACAAACCTGCCCATTCTTCTCAGTGCTTCCTCGATGTTAGGCAGTGAAGTAGCGTAGCAACAACGGACAAAACCTTCACCGCAGGCTCCGAAAGCGGTGCCCGGGACCACAGCGACTTTTTCTTCCCTCAGTAGCTTTTCAGCGAACTCCTCTGAACTCATTCCAGTGGCTCTTATGGAAGGAAAGGCATAGAAGGCACCCTTCGGCTCGAAACAGGATAAACCAATGTCATTAAGTCTCTTCACCATTAGGCGGCGGCGTCTGTTATACTCTTGAACCATCTTTTCCACTTCAGCTTCGCCGTTTCGTAAGGCTTCGATGGCCGCCATCTGTGCCATCGTTGGTGCGGAGAGCATAGTATACTGATGGATTTTTGTCAGGGCCTCGACAAAACGGCGGTCGGCTGCCACATAGCCAATGCGCCAGCCAGTCATGGCGTGAGATTTGGAAAATCCACTCACCAGGATGGTGCGCTCCTTCGCGTTGCGAAGGGTGGGAAAACAAATATGATCCACTCCGTAGATCAGTCGGGCGTATATCTCATCGGATACCACCACTAAGTTGTGCTTTACGGCCACCTGGACGATAATATTGGCCTCTGCTGTAGACATAACTGCACCCGTGGGATTAGCTGGGTAGCCTAATAGAATAGCCTTGGTCTGTTTCGTGATACGGGCTTCCACGTCGGTTGCCCTGACCACAAAACTGTTTTCTTCGTTTGTGGGAACCGGAACGGGCACACCGCCGGCCAGAATGATATTGGCTGGGTAGGCTACATAGCAAGGGTCAGGAATTATGACCTCGTCACCAGGGTTGATAATCGCTCTCATAGCAAGGTCTAATCCTTCACTACTGCCCGTAGTAATGAGAATTTCATGCTCAGGATGATAGCTCAGTCCGTAGCGACGCTCTAGATAATTGCCCAGTTCCTGGCGCAGTTCCGGCATGCCGGAGTTTGAGGTATACATGGTATAACCTTTGTCCAGAGAATAAGTGCCTGCCTCTCTGATGTGCCAGGGGGTAACAAAGTCGGGCTCTCCTATACCAAGTGAGATGACATCCTCCATGGAGGAAAGGAGATCGAAGAACTTCCTGATGCCCGATGGTGGGAGGCCATTCACTTTTCGAGCCAGCAAATAGTCTCGCGCTTGAAATGTAACCGACTTTGTGTTCAGCATGTCACGGTGTTATGGGTAACCGTCTGTTTGTTTCTTTGGGAAGGTGGAAAGTCTCCCCAGTCTCTTTATATCGTTTGAGGAGGAAGTGAGTTACGGTACTTTGTACCCTGTCCAAAGTAGCCAGCTTCTCTGTGACAAAAGTGGAAATGTCCTGCATGGTCTTGCCCTTTACTAGTATGGCCAGATCATAGGTGCCGGAAACTAGATAAGCGGAATACACTTCAGGGAACTGGTAAATGCGCTCAGCTATGGCATCGAAGCCAATACCGCGTTGCGGCGTTATCCTGACTTCAATTAAGGCGCATATATCTTCCTTGCCCAGTTGGGGCCAGTTTATTATAGCTTTGTATTTCAGAATGGTACCGTCTTTTTCAGCTTGCTTGATCGTTCTCTCTACCTCGCTGACAGGTTTGTCCACCATGGTGGAAATCTGTTCAGGAGTTGCCCGGGCATTCTGTTCCAGAATATCAAAAATCTCTTTCACGAGTTCTCCTCACGAGCTTAATTCGACGGCAACCTGGGTATTGCTCAGTTCATTGTAACATAGCTGAAATTATTGTAACACACTGCGAATTGAGTCATAATTATTGTTACCGAAAAGGGTATCGATGCGTCAAAATTAGT
>CAYSBO010000005.1:0-37091 GCA_964429285.1 uncultured Dehalococcoidales bacterium
TTATCGCCGGTAAGCTCTTCATTTAAGCTGCCGCTTCTGTATCCGCCAAGGTCGAGGGTAACATAGGTGTAACCGAGGGCCTTTATGTGTTGCACCAGGTCCTTGCGTATCTGACTTTTCAGGAGTAAAGACATACCTTTTTCGTCAACTTCAATGCGGGCGATGTTGCCATGATGGCGTAAGCGGCAATCATGTACGCCCAGATTTCGCAGGTACTGCTCTCCTTCAGCTATCCTACCAAGAGTATCCCGCGTAACGGGGATGCCGTAAGGGATGCGCGATGCCAGGCAAGGTGATGCCGGCTTGTCCCAAGTTGGCAGTCCTTTTTCCCTCGATAGCCTGCGAATTTCGTCCTTGGTCAGTTTCACCTCCCAGAGAGGGCTCCGAATGCCCAACTCGGCCAGGGCTTTTCTGCCCGGGCGATAATCATCACGGTCATCATAGTTGGAGCCATCAGCAACCCAGTCTAAACCCTCACTAGCAGCGAGGCTCCGTAGCTTCTCGAACAATTCTCGCTTGCAGTAGTAGCAGCGGTCAGGCGAATTAGCCACAAACTGCGGGTATTTCAGCCCGTTGCTTTCAATCGTGGCAAAGCGAAGGCCAAGCTGTCTAACCAGGGCTTCTGCGTCCTCGAGTTCGCGGGGAGGATAGACTGGTGAACGAGCAAGGACAACCATAGCGCGCTGTCCAAGCACCTCACTGGCAACAGAAGCCAGGAAGGTACTGTCAACGCCGCCGGAATAGGCAATAAGCACCGACTCCATCTCCGCGAGGCTCTCCTTCAAGTACCTCAGCTTCTCCTCAGTCTTCACCTTGGCCTTTCGAACTACGATTAATCAGTCCGGCGACATAGCCGGCACCAAAACCGTTATCAATGTTGACCACAGCCACACCGGGAGCGCAGCTATTGAGCATAGTCAGAAGCGGCGCCAGACCGGCAAAGCTGGCCCCGTAACCAACACTAGTTGGCACAGCTACTACGGGAATAGGAACAAGCCCACCGATGACACTGGGTAAGGCTCCCTCCATACCGGCTACAGCTATTATGACCTTTGCCTTGCGCAACTGAGGCAGCTTGTCTAATAACCGATGAATACCTGCAACGCCAACATCATGGACCCTTTCCACTTTGTTCCCCATCAGTTCAGCGGTTACAGCGGCTTCCTCAGCCACCGGAATGTCAGCCGTACCGGCCGTGACAACAGTAATACCCGGACGTGGAGTGGTCTGTCTCCGATTAAGAAGAATACTTTTCGATACCGGGTTGTAAGTTACATCCGGTATCTTCTCTCTGACTGCATCAAAGGTCTCCGGGCTCACCCTCGTTATCAACATTCGCTCAGAACAGGCAGCAAGCTCCTCAGCGATAGCTACTATCTGTTCCACAGTCTTGCCCTGTCCAAAGATTACCTCGGGAAAGCCGAGGCGCAAGCTACGGTGATGATCGGGTTTGGCGTAGCTTAATTCTTTGTAAGGAAGGATGCTCAATTCTTCCACAGCCTGGGAAGGAGATAATTCACCCGATTTCACGCGCTCCAGGGTTTGCAGCAACCATTCCTCAGTCACCGGGGTTGTACCAGCTTGGGGCTGTTTTGCCGAGTTTCTGGCCATGAGTGCTCCTATGCCATCATTATAGGACAATGCTATCTTAACTTCACCGACACCATCTAAGCAAGCTGAGAGAAGCCCCTCACTTACCTACACCTGCAGGCAGTCATGCCATGAATCGCCTTAAGGCACCTGGTAGAGTGAAACCCCTCTAAAATCTTGACAGATTTCTCATTTTGGGCTATATTGCAATCTCTTGCAACAGCATTTAGATGCAACACGCGCCGGGGACAACATTTGCCAGAGCATGCAGAATTGGTTCACCTCAGACCCTACGGATTAGCGGCGTATGCATATATTTTTTGCCATTCTATTGCAATTCCTTGCACATGCAAGGAATATCAAAAGGGGGTAAAGCAATTTGGAAGATAAGTTTGTACAGAATCCAAGATATGTCATTGAGGATGCCATAAAAGCACGAGATTTGCCCAAGTTACTAGCAAAAGCCGGAGAGTTACACGGGCACTTCTGTCCTTTTCTGGCTCTGGGAGTAAAAGCTGCCGTCCAGGCCGTAAACGAACTGGGTGTTAGCTCTACTGGCATGGAGGAAGCAATCGCCATCATAGAGACTAACAATTGTTTCAGCGATGGCGTTCAATTCGTTACCGGTTGCAGCTTTGGGAACAATGCACTTATCTACCGCGACTACGGCAAGACTGCCTTCACTCTAGCCAAAAGGAGTGGGGAGGCGGTCAGGGCCTCAGTTAAGGACATCAGCAGATTGTTGGAAGAACGGGAACCTGAAGCTCAGCGCCTATTCCAGAAGGTGGTGATTGAACGTCAAGGGACAGATGAAGACCAGCAAAGACTGAGAGAGAGCTGGCGCCGGATTGGTTTCAAGATGCTAGACATTCCCGATGACGAGCTCTTCGATATTAAGCGGGCGCATATTCAGGTTCCAGCTTATTCTCGTATCTTTGCCAGTGTGAAGTGCAGCATCTGCGGCGAGAATGTTATGGAACCCAGAGCTAGAGTACAAAACGGCCAGCCTGTATGCATACCTTGTTCCGGGCAAGACTACAACCAGCTCGCTGGAGATGGCATATCTTTAGCTAGAAAGGAGAATTAAGATGTTCCAGCCAAAAACGCGAATACCTGTTCGGAAAGTACTAGTCGTCGTACTGGTCGTAGCTTTGGTGTGTATTCTAGCGGTGGTCGCTTACGACGGACTGGCCCAGCCATCGGGGTCTACTTCCTATACTATAGCGGATTCCACGGGAGACTGGGGCTATCCTTCGCCATATACCCACTATTCCAGAGGTCCGGGATATACCAGGATGAGCTTCATCTTTGAGACCCTCGTCTGGAAAGATGCCTCCGGCTTCATCCCGCAGTTGGCTGAGGAATGGGAATACGTTGCCGAAGAAAATGCCTATGTATTTAGGCTGCGTGATGATGTTACGTGGCATGATGGAGAAAATCTCACCGCTGATGATGTCATCTTTACTATTGATTACGTGAAGACTCACCCTAACCCCTTCGTCACATTGATAGGCCCCAGTGGAATAAGGGAGGCTGCGGCAGTTGACAACTACACCGTGAAACTGTACCTGGAACAGCCTTACGCTCCTTTCCTGCATGACGTAGCAGGAACCCTGGCTATCATTCCCAAGCACATCTGGCAAGATGTCACTGAACCTGAGAACTTCACCGACGCACAGGCAGTAATCGGGACGGGACCCTATACGCTGGCTGACTATAGCAAGGAACATGGCACCTATCTCTACAAAGCTTATGAGGACTATTACCTGGGCAAGCCTGCTGTGGATGAAATCAAGTTCGTGAAGGTAAGTGAGGAGATGATTCCGGCAGCTCTAAAGGAAGGATCAGTGAATGCTGGTGATGTACCTCCTGAAGTCGTCTCTGAAATGGAAGAGGCGGGGCTTACCGTAGTTACAGCACCGGCTTCCTGGAATGCCAAACTTACCATGAACCATCAGAAAGAGCCTTTATCTTCGATGCAATTCCGACAGGCCCTGGCTTATGCCATAAACCGGACAGCTTTGGTGCAAATTACTCAACGTGGACATGCCATGGCTGGTAGCCCGGGAATTATGCCTCCGACCAGCGACTGGTATAACGTCGATACGCCGCAGTATGAGTATGACCCAGCCAAAACAAGACAACTTCTGGAGGGACTGAACTATACCATGGAGAATGGCTATTTCGCTAAGGGCGGCGAAGAGTTGGAACTGGAGCTCATAGCTGTAGCTGATTTCAAGGAGGTTGGACAGTTTGTGAAACAGCAACTGGAGGAGGCGGGCATAAAGGTGGACTTCACCACCCTGGAAGCAAAGACGGTTGATGCCAGGGTAGAGTCCTGGGATTTTGACCTGTCCATTTATGGGCATGGAGGGCTTTATGAGCCGTCTATCTTGAACAGAATAATTGTGGGGGAAGGTTTCAACAGCGCCCGGTACCATTCAAACGAAGTGCTGAACCAACTACTCAAGGCTCAGCTAACAGAGATGGATGCAGAAGAGAGAAAGGAACTGGTATGGCATATTCAAGAGATTTATGCCGAGGACTTACCGGCACTCACCCTCTACTACCCTGACTGGTACTGGGCACATGATGGCAGTATACCTCTGTATTACACCATGGATGGCATGGCCAGCGGCATACCCATTCCCTTGAACAGGATGTCTTTTGTGAAATAGCCAGAGAGGCGAAAATGGAATTACCAGAGAACAGGGCCAAAGGCAAGCCTTCACAGAACATGCCGCTTAGGCCGGCAGAGCTAGCAAAAAGCCCGTCAAAGGAGCCAGGGCTATCGCTAATCCAGGCGCTTCTTAGTGAGTTCGCCGAGGATTCCATTGCATGTAGTGACAGCAGGTAGACTCAGTAATCTCTGGGAGACCATGGCGATATGTTCACCAGGCATAGCATTATCACGTATCTCATAGCGTTCTTATTCATTCTGGCACTGAACTTTTTCCTGCCCAGAATGATGCCAGGAGATCCGCTGATGGCAATCTACGGCAACGAGGCACTGGTTGCCATGACGCCGGAGCTCAAAGTTCATCTCATAGAGCGCTTCGCTTTGGACCAACCCCTGTGGCATCAGTTTGGTGCTTATTTGCTGGCGCTGGTTCAAGGAGACCTGGGTTATTCTTACTATTACAACGCGCCGGTATCGTCAATAGTCCTGGGAAGACTACCCTGGACGTTGCTCCTGGTAGGCACGGCGCTTATCATCTCCACTCTTCTAGGTATTGTTCTCGGCATCGAATCAGGCTGGAGGCGAGGCAGCCATCGGGATAGATCTCTCCTCACCGGTCTTATGACAGTCAGTGGCTTTCCCGATTTCTTCCTCGGAATTTTGCTCCTCATCGGGTTTGGCGTGACCCTGGGAATTTTCCCGTTATCGGGGGCAATTACTCCTTACGCGGGCCTTTCCGGACCCGCCCTAGTGCTGGACGTTCTTCATCATCTCTTCTTGCCGCTAACTGCCTTGATTTTGTGCCATATTGGGGCAAGCTATCTACTGACCAGGAATACTATGTTAATTGTGCTGAAAAATCCCTACATACTCACGGCGAGAGCCAAAGGAATAACTGATCAGGCAGTAAGATACCAGCATGCCGGGAGAAATGCCTTGCTTCCAGTAATTACTCAAACGGGGATACAGCTGGGCCGGATGATTTCGGGCGTTATTTTTATCGAGATAGTGTTCGCTTACCCTGGACTAGGGTACCTGACCTATGAAGCACTGTTGGCCCGGGATTACCCCGTTATTCAAGGTGTGCTTCTGGTTGTGGCTGTTTTCGTCCTTATAGCTAATTTCCTGGTGGATTTAAGTTACTCCAAGCTTGACCCGAGGATTCGTTATGCACATTAATCCCAAACAAGAAATAAGGCACAGCAAGTTTGCCATGTTTGGAATAGGCATGCTCCTACTTCTTCTAGTAATGGCCATATTTGGCCCCTTGCTGACACCATACCAGCCGCTGAGCCAGACTCCCCACGCTTTCGAGCCTCCCTCTTTCAACCACTGGCTGGGCACAAATGATGTGGGGCAGGATATCCTTAGCCAGCTCATCTATGGCGCCAGGACCTCTCTGCTAATTGGGTTCTCAGCAGCATTTCTGGCTATCATCCTAGGTGCTATTATCGGCACTTCGGCAGCTCTGGTGGGTGGCCTATACGACAGGATAGTCATGAGGATTGTAGATGCCTTCATTGTTATTCCCGCCATTATCGTCATCATTTTGGTAGCCGCATATCTGAAGCCCAGTATCGTGGTACTGATTTCGCTCCTCGCGTTGTTAGGTTGGCAGGGTGCAGCCAGAACAATACGGGCTCAAGCTCTTTCCTTGAAGGAGTTGGGCCACATTTCAGCGGCCCGGTCTTTTGGGGCAAACAATCTGTATTTGATAATCCGACATATTTTGCCTGACCTTGTTCCTATTCTACTGATGGGGTTCATATACGGCGTAAGAAGGGCCATTTTCATGGAAGCCGGGCTGGCTTTTCTCGGTATAGTTGACCCGACGACAGTCAGCTGGGGGATGATGATGCGTGAGGCACTCGATTTCTCTTACCTTGATGTGTGGCGATGGTGGTTGATCCCTCCCGGAGTAGCTTTATCTTTGACCATCCTCGCGGTTACTGGCATTGGCCACACTCTGGAGGGAGCTCTGGACCCGAGATTGAGGAGGGAAGCAAATGCTTAAGCTGGAATCCCTACAAGTGAATTACGGTGAAAAGAAAATCCTCAACGGAATTGATCTTGAGCTTCAAGATGGGGAATCTTTAGCCATCATCGGTGAGTCTGGTGCCGGGAAAACTACCCTTGCCTTGAGCCTGCTGCGGCTAGTCGATGGTGTGGTCAAAGGGAGAATCTTGTTTGACGGGCTGGACTTACTCTCCCTTCCTGAGGAGGCAATCACCGAGCTAAGAGGCAATCGGATCGCCTGGGCACCCCAAAATGCCAACAACACGCTAAACCCAGTCCATACTATTCTGCATCAAGTAACCGAGCCTATAACACAGCATAAATTGAAGGATCGACGAGAAGCCAAAAAGCGGGCATCAATGTTGTTAACTGACTTTGGAATTCCCGCAAATCGGCTTTCTGCCTACCCTCACCAGTTGAGCGGAGGGGAACAGCAAAGGGTTTTGCTTGCCATAGCCTCGGCCAATCAGCCGGAGCTTCTAATCCTTGATGAGCCAATCTCTTCATTAGACGCCCCAGCCCGGGCTGAGATAATTGGATTGCTTAAGCGCATCAATCTAGGCTGTAGCTTCGTTATAACTACTCATGATATATCTACTGCAGCCAAGCTTGTTGACAAAGTTGCCATTCTATACGCAGGCAGCATTGTGGAACTAGGCTCGACGCATGAGGTTCTTTCTCGGCCGAGGCACCCATATACCAGGGGCCTAATTCGATCTTATCCTGATATGATGACAGGAAAAGATCTACAGGGAATAAAAGGCGTTATGAACCGTGCAGTAAGTGGATGCGCCTTTCATCCTCGTTGCACTCAAGCCATTGAAGTGTGTCGAAAGGAAGTACCTCCCCTCAGGTTGGTCCAGGGACGACATATTGCCTGTCATCGGGGAGGAATAATTCCTTTACTATCAACCAGGAATCTGAGCAAGCGTTTTGGCTCGCTCTTGGCCGTGGATGCAGTCAACATAGACGTCGAGGGCGGTGAAACACTCGCGTTAGTCGGTGAAAGTGGCTCGGGCAAAACTACCCTGGCAAAGCTAATTATGGGACTTATCAAGCCTACCGAAGGTGAAATCTATCTCGAGAATAGCCTCGTGGGTAATAGAGGAAAGGACTTCTACCGGCAGGTGCAGATGATTTTCCAGAACCCCGGAGAATCGTTGAGCCATCGCCTCTCGGTGCTGGAGTTAGTTAGAGAATCGTTGGACGTTCAGGAGATCGGAACGAAGGACGAGCGAGACCGCATAGCCAGGCAGGCCTTGAGGGAAGTTGAATTGCCTGATTCCGAGACTTTCCTGAACGAATACCCGCACCACCTCAGCGGTGGGGAAATGCAGAGAGTGACTATTGCAAGGGCTCTAGTTCTGGAGCCCAGGTTGCTCATTGCTGATGAGCCTGTGGCCTTTTTGGATTCCAGCCTGCAAGCCAAGATTCTGAAGTTGCTGCTCAGACTACAAGAGCAACGAGGACTAAGCCTGCTGTTCATAACTCATGACATTGCGGTTGCGAGAAAAATCAGTGATAGGATAGCAGTAATGAAGGATGGCAAGATCGTAGAACAAGGGCCTGCCACAAGAATCTTCACTGCGCCTGGACATCCCTACACGCGAGAGTTATCGCAAGCGGCTCTGGACTTGTCTTTTGAGAATTACGAGACTTAACCTTGTTTGTTGGTTATCTCGAACTCCAGACTAATATCCAGAGCCCTGACTGAGTGTGTAAGGGCCCCAATGGAAATCAAATCAACGCCTGTTTCCGCTACGGCCCGAACATTCTTCAGCGTAATCCCACCGGAGGCTTCGATCAAAGCACGCCCGTGAAGGGACTCTACTGCCCTACGCATGTCGTCCAGCTGCATATTGTCAAGCATGACGATATCTGCCCCGGCTTCAACAGCTTCCAGAGCTTCTGCCACGGTCCTGACCTCCACTTCGACTTGCATCCGCCTGTCCTGGAGCCGACTTCGTCCCTTCACTCCTCGCAATGATACCCGAGCTTCTTCCCTTGCCCTGGCTACAATCTCCCTGATACCCCAATCCTGGTTACGTAGTGCCGCCAGATGGTTATCCTTGATGAGTATGCCATCGGACAAACTCATACGGTGATTGTAGCCGCCACCCACCCTGACGGCATATTTCTCCAGCGCCCTCAAGCCCGGCGTTGTTTTTCTGGTGTCCATAATTCGCACCGACAATCCCTGGACACTTTCCACGTAACGGCTGGTCTGCGAAGCGATGCCACTCAGCCGCTGGAGGAAATTCAAGGCGACCCGCTCTGCTTTGAGAATGCTGGTAATGTTCCCTGCCACGCTGGCCGCTCTGCTGCCCGGCTTGACTCTGGCACCATCCTCCAGGAAAGTCTCAAAGCTCAATTTCGGGTCAACCCGAAGGAAAACCTGCCTGGCTATTTCTATACCGGCCAGAATGCCTTCCTGTTTGACCACGACAAGGCCAGCCCCTTGCTGCTCGCCGGGTATCAACGCCTCGGTAGTAACATCACCCTCAGCAATATCCTCGGCCAAGGCGCGCTTGATAATTCCTTCAATCTGGACTTTCATTGCTTGCATCTTTCCTGAATACAATGTGCCGCTGCCATTCCGGCAGGGTCTGGGGGAAGTCAGTGCGGAAGTGAGCGCCCCGACTTTCTTCGCGAAGCAAAGCAGCCCCAGTCATGAGCCGAGCAGATAGTATCAGATTATTCAGTTCATAGGACGGGCGGTCACTCGGTTGAGGCAGGCTGGTACGCCAGGCGGCCAGAATACTTGCTGCCTGTTCGAGGCTTTCACCGGAACGAACGATTCCTACCCTGTCCCACATAAGAGATTGCAGGTTGGGCAGGTTAAGCGGCGGGGCAGACGATGATGGCTCGCGTTCAGGGAGCGAGTACAGGTTGCTGGTGGCTGACGGCTGACAGTCCTCAGGCGAAGAGACACCCTCAGTCCTTTGCATTAACCTTTTGCTGAAGACAACTGACTCGAGCAGCGAATTCGATGCCAGCCTATTAGCTCCGTGCACTCCGGTGCAGGCAGTTTCGCCGACAGCAAACAGCCCAGGGATACTTGACTCCCCCCAGCTGTTGACCTTTACCCCTCCCATAAGGTAGTGACCGGCTGGGGCTACAGGAATAAGCCCTTTGGTGATATCCAGGCCGTGGTCTCGACAGAAGCGATATATGTGGGGAAAACGGGTGGTAAGGAGGCGCGGCGGCAAATGGGTGACATCCAGAAACACTCTATCGCTGTGAGTTTTCTTCATCTCATAGACGATGCTGCGGGCCACTATGTCTCTGGGGGCCAGCTCGGCCTCAGCAACGTAGTCCGGCATGAACCGACGGCCTTCCACATTCCTAAGTATGCCCCCCTCCCCTCTGACTGCTTCGGAGATCAGGAAAGGAGCTACGCCCGGCAGGCGAAGAACGCTGGGATGAAATTGGAAGAATTCTACATCGCTTATCTCGGCGCCGGCTTCAAAAGCCAGCGCTATGCCATCGCCAGTTACCACGTCGGAGTTGGTGGTGTACTTGAACAGCCGCCCGACACCGCCGGTAGCCAGAATGAGAAAGCGACAACCGTACTCTTCAACAGAGCCGGTCCGGCAATCGAGAGACCTCACGCCACACACTTTGCCATTCTGGAGCAGGATCTCGCTAGCCAGGCAGTCTTCCAGCACGTTAATGGCACTGGAGCGTACACGACGACTTAGGGTGACCTCGATATGCTCCCCGGTGGCGTCTCCGCCAGCATGCATGATACGCGGCACGCTATGAGCCGCCTCTCTGGTCAGAGTAATCTCTCCATTCAGAGTATCAAAGGGCACTCCAAACTTGATTAAGTCGGCAATGCAGTCAGCAGCCTCATCAACCAGAATACGCACTGCCTCGGCATCACATAGGCCATCTCCTGCCGCGATCGTGTCCCTGAAATGCAGCTCGGGCGAATCATCCTTACCCATAGCCGCAGCAATGCCTCCTTGAGCATATCTGGTGTTGCAGTCGTCTATGCTACCTTTAGTCAGGATAAGGACGCTGCCGTGTTCTATAGCAAGCAATGCAGTGTAAAGCCCAGCGATGCCACTGCCCACCATGATGTAATCGTAATGATTCATTTACTCCACCGTCCACTATCTTCGGGGGCCTGACGCCAAATGACAACCACCCTCATTATGAGACGGAAATATCAAGAAACAAGGATCAAATATAGCCATTGTCTTTGCTAAGAAGTGAACACCCCAAGAACAACCACCCCCGACCTCGTCCTGAACTCTGTCGTCCTCTCTCCAGTCTTTGCGAGACTCCGTACTTCTGTTACGGATGCATCCGGGCTCATCAGACAGGGGGTCTGACTTCAGAATACTCCCTTGCTGGGCTCCTCGACTTCTTGTTTGCCGAGTACGCTACTTTTGGCAACCTTTATCGTCGCTCCCGATTCCACCTTGAGAACTACGGTATCTTCTTCGAGCCTTTCAATTTCCCCATAAATCCCGCCGGCAGTAATCACCCTGTCCCCTACCCTGAGATGCTCTTTCATTTCTTCCTGTTCCTTTTGCTGCTTTTGTCTCGGCCTGATCATGAAGAAATACATCAGGCCAAAAAGTGCTATCAAAATGATAATCATTCCCCAGCTTTCTAACATGTGCCCTCCTTCAAATAGTTATTTCTCTGCTCGGCCCCCTAGTGACCAGGGGCTCGTTTTCTCAATCTGGATTTTGGCCAGTCGGCCCAGCCAGTCACCAGCATCTTCAAAGAATACTAGTTTATCACTTCTGGTACGCCCAAACCACTTCCCTTTCTTCTTTCCCTCCACCAGTACCTCCACCAACTTACCCTGGAGCTGTGAATTTATCTCGGTGGCTATACGCTCCTGCAATGCTTCAATTTTGTGTAGCCTCTCCTTCTTAGCTTCCCAGGGAACGTCGTTGGGATACTCCCGCCAGGCAATCGTACCTGGGCGGGGAGAATAAGCTGCGACATGAACCACATCAAATCGCATCTCTTCCAGGAGGGAGAATGTGCGTTCAAATTTCTGTTCGGTTTCCCCAGGGAAACCAACAATTATGTCGGTGCTAAGAGACACTTGAGGGATCCTGCTACGAGTGGTACCAACCAGTCCCTTGTATTGCTCCACGCCGTATCCCCGCCTCATGGCCCTCAATATGTCATCATCGCCAGCTTGAACGGGCAGCTCCAAATGCTCACAGACCTTATCCACGGAAGCTACCGTGTCAATGAGCTTGAGGCTTATGTCCTTGGGATGATTCGTCAGAAAACGGATCCTTTCCAGCCCGTCGATGTCGCCCAATTCTGCCAGCAAATCAGCCAGGTCAGGATGTCCGGGCAAGTCATGTCCGTAAGAATCTACGTTTTGTCCCAGCAAGGTTATCTCTTTGGTGCCCCGCCTAGCTAGTTCCTCGGCCTCACAGATTATCTCCTCAAGAGGGCGACTCACCTCCCTCCCCCTCCTGTAAGGGACAATGCAATACGAACAGAAATTGTCACAGCCCTGGATGATGGGGATGAGGGCACATGGCGAGACTGCTAGCCGACTTTCACTGGGAGGATGATCGGGCCATTCCTGCTCAACAGTCATTCCCTGCCTTTGGCTCCATGCAACCAGCTCCTGATAGTCCCCGGGCTTAAACAGGAAATCGACCTGGGGAAATCGTTGTTTCAGGCCCTGGAGGTCAGAATCGACAAAACACCCGGTAACGACTATCTGGAGATCAGGACGCTTATTTTTCAGGCCTTTCAGCAGACCCAGGGTGCCCAGAACCCTATTCTCAGCGCTCTGTCTCACCACACAAGTGTTGAGAACCACCAGGTCGGCATCGAAGAACGAAGATGCTGCTCGACAGCCAGCGGACTCCAGGTAGCCGGCTATTCTCCGGGATTCCGCCTTGTTCATCTGACAACCGATGGTCCAGACGAAATAGCGCGGCATAGCACCGCTGCCCTTCTGCTCTTTTCGGCTGTAACGCCGTTCAGTACCGATTTCTTGAACAAATCTCGGCATATTGAAGGTCAATAGAGACGAGTTAATTTAGCTTCTGCTTCTCTCGATTACCAATTATAGTCCAAAACGCGCGGTCAAAAGAAACCACCGCCTACTCCCTGCAGAAGATGAGCCTGCAGGATGTACCGATCTCTAACACAAGGCGGGACGGATAGATTAAGGTAGCGGGCACCTGGAAGGGCACAAGGAACAGACTGCAGAACCGTTTCACACCAGTTGTCTCAGGTACCTGCTGTCCTTCAGCCTATGATCCTTTCTGCCTCTTCCATATCGGTCTCCATTACATATGGTATGCCGGACACCTCCGCTGCCTCACGGGTGAGTGCAGCTATGTCGCTACGGGCAATGAACTTGAGGGCGAACTTGCGACTTCCAGCCATGAGCTGGCGCAGACCCTGGGCAAGCCGCTCATAATAGGTATATAGCCCGATAGCCGAAGTTGGAATCCTCTCATAATCTTTGCCATACTCCCTTTTCAGTCCCTCAGCAGTGACGAAGATAGCTTCCCTAGTCTTGCCAAATCGTTGGAGATAAACAGGAAGTTGTCCGCTATTTATGGTCTCACCGATCGTCTTACCAACCATGACCGCCGCAAGAGGTGCTCTTGCCATGCCTATTGCTTTCACATAGGGAGCACCTAGTGCCAGGCCTTTAAACATCTGGTCTTCCAAAGCGAATCCACCCGCAATTACGATGTCAGGCACATATTCGCCTTTCTCAGCCAAACGGCTACAGTACTTATACAATAGCGACCATAGCTCTACGCCGGGCACGCCCCATTCATTCATCATACGCCACGGGCTCATGCCCGTCCCCCCGCCAGCAGCATCCACCGTCAGGTAATCTACTTTGGCAATAGAGCAGAATTTGATGGCGCGAGCTATATCCACGGGCCTATAGGCGCCGGTCTTCAGCGATACATATCGAGCACCAGCGTCGCGTATTCGATTGACGGCCTCAAGGAAGCTCTCCCTGGTGACCATGCCAACCCGTGAGTGCCTCTCAAACTCAGTGAAAACGCCATCCTTGAACTCTTCTATCGTAGTAGGATCAAGCGGGTCAGGAAGGACAATATAGCCGCGTTTCTTCAGCAGTTGTGCTTTCTCCAAACTCTTTATCTTGACCTCCCCACCTATATCCTTGGCTCCTTGTCCCCATTTCAATTCCACCGCATTAACCCCAAGTTTCTCAATGGCATACTCGTGCACGCCAAGGCGACCATCTTCAACATTTGCCTGTAACACAATACCACCATAGCCGTCCCGCTGCCATTCTTGATAGGTCCTCACACGCCTAGCAAGTTCAGGTGAATGAGCAATTTTGCCGTTTTCAACCTTCAAATCTACATCCATTCCGCACACATTCTCACCAATCGTAAGTACAGTGCCAGTCAGTGCCGCCCCAATCGCCAATCCGTCCCAGTTACGAGAGGCAACATCGGTGGAGCCCAGACCAGGAATGACGAATGGCAGTCGTAACTTGAGTCCCTTGTCGCGACCCAGTCTTGTTTCGAGGTTCACATTGGGAAAGATAGCTCTATCAGGGTCTTCCTCTACGCCAGAAGCACCAAATGTTGATCCCATTATGTTGAAGTGGGATAAGTCAATTGGATAGGCCTTCTGTGACGCTGTAGTCATAATACCGAATGGCTGCGGGTAAATAACCTCGTGACCACGGTACGCGCTCTTGCCAATCTCGCACATACCGATGCAGCCTTCCACGCAGGTGACGCACATTCCGCTTATGGGGCACCAGTCACCACCCGTCCTGTTCTTACTCAGCGTAGCAGCTGTTGCGTTATATCTCGTCAGTGCCATTTCTAACCTCCTATTAGGCTAACCTTTGCCGTTTTCTTAATCGCTTAGCTAATACACCCTGTGACCTGCTGGACCAACACTCTGTGAACATTCCGTGCAAACAGGACAAGTCTCTACAGGTTCAGGGTTCTGACATGCGCCACAAAGACCGTCTATCAAGTTGCCTGCCGTGCAGGCCCGTTCGTTAACCGGGCATATCCACTCACAACCACCGCAGTTGCGGCATTCTTCGGGAGTGACATCAAAAGCGGTTCCCACCCTCCGTGACGTGCCACGGCCAAGAAACCCGAGTCCACCAGATTTCATCTGTTCCTTGCAGTAGCGCACACAACGTCCGCAGAGAATACAGCCCCTATCCTTTATCTTAAAGCGAACCTTGTTGATACCCATATTTGCAGCCATATCTTGTAGAGTCTTGGAGTTGGGACACGAACTGAGCAACAGTTCAACAACCACTTTCCGAGTTCGCATCACCTTCTCCGAGCCAGTAAGGATTACCTGTCCCTGTTCCACGGGCAGTGTACAGGATGCTTCGAGTGATGAACGGTTGCCCTTAACCACCTCGACCAGGCAGACGCGACACTCACCGTAGCAACTCAGACCGGGATAGTAGCAAAGCGTAGGGATGGTAATGCCAATCTCTCTGGCTGCTTCGAGGACTGTGCTGCCCTCAGGCACCCGTGTCTTTATTCCATCTATAGTCAATTCAACCATGCTATTCCCCTTTTAGACGACTATGACTGCATCAAACTTGCAGAGGTCACGGCACAGGCCACACTTGATGCATTTCTCCTGGTCAATCATATGTGGTTCTTTCTTTTCACCTGAAATGGCCCCTTGCGGGCACTCTCTGGCGCACACCCCACAGCCCGTGCACCTCTCTGCATCGATGTTATAGGTTATGAGTTCCTTGCACACCCCGGCCGGACACCGTTTCTCCCTCACGTGAGCCTCGTACTCATCACGGAAGTACCTGATGGTGGAGAGCACCGGGTTTGGCGCCGTGCCGCCGAGAGCGCACAGGGAAGCTTCCTTGATAACAACGCCAAGCTCCTCCAGGAGCTCAACATCTCCCTCCTTTCCCTTTCCTTCAGTTATGTCGGTGAGTATGTCCAGCATCCTGTCCAGTCCTTCCCGGCAGGGCACGCATTTGCCGCACGACTCTTCTGTCAAGAATTTGACGAAATACCTCGCTATATCCACCATGCAGTTGTCTTCATCCATAACTATCATGCCACCCGACCCCATCATTGAACCCGCCCCGGCAAGCCTGTCGAAATCGACGGGCAGGTCAATCAAGCTCTCAGGCAGGCACCCACCCGACGGACCACCTGTCTGTACAGCTTTGAATTGCTTGCTGCCGGGGATCCCGCCACCGATGTCATAGATGATTTCCCTGAGCGTAATGCCCATCGGCACCTCGACCAGCCCTGTATTATTTATCTTGCCAACCAGCGAAAATATCTTGGTTCCCTTGCTTCCTTCCGTTCCAATCTGCCTGTACCAGTCGGCGCCACGATTGATAATGAGTGGCACATTTGCCCACGTCTCTACATTATTAAGATTGGTGGGCTTGCCATAAAGTCCCTGCAGGGCGGTGTGGATATGCTTTGGCCGGGGTTCACCAACTTTACCCTCCAGAGAAGTCATGAGCGCGGTGGACTCCCCGCAGATGAAAGCACCCCCACCGCGTGAGATCTTCACGTCAAAATCAAAGCCCGAGCCGAGTATGTCCTTACCAAGAAGACCATATTCCCTGGCTTGGCCCAAGGCTATGCCAAGGTTCTTCAAGGCTAGCGGATACTCGAGCCGCACATAGACATAGCCATCGTGTGCCCCCACGGCGTAGGCACCTATCACCATGCCTTCCAGGACGCTATGTGGGTTCCCTTCCAGAAGGCTCCTATCCATATAGGCGCCCGGGTCGCCCTCGTCGGCATTACAGATGACATAGCGGAAGCCATCCGAAGACGGGGCATTACGGCAGGACTCCCACTTCAGGCCCGTAGGGAACCCCCCACCACCACGCCCACGTAAGCCCGATTGCTTTATTTCAGCAATTATTTCCTCCGCCCGCATGCTGGACAGGACTCGGGGCAGAGCCGCGTAACCGCCTGTAGCGAGGTAGTCCTCTATGTTTGTGGGGTCAATAAGACCATTATCGCCAAAGACGAGCCTCTGCTGTTTTTTGTAGAATGGAACATCTTCTTCAAACTGTGTCTTCTCTCCGCTTACCGGATCGACATACAGGAGCCTGTCGATGACGTTGCCTTTTGCGATCGTCTCCGCGACTATTTCAGAAACGTCGTCTGGTCTAACGCGCTGATAGAATATCTTTCCAGGATGCAGTACAACCAGTGGACCGCGTTCACAGAAACCATGACATCCCGTCACTTTCAATTCGACCTGTTTGGTCAACCCTTGTCGCTCTATTTCGTTCTTGAATGCATTGGCAACATCCTCACAACCGTGCGCACGACAACCAGTACCTCCACAGACCGAGATACAGGGTTTTTCGGGCTTGCGCTGGCTCAGTATTTCTACCCGCAACTGTTCAAGTTCAGTTGCTGATCGCAGTTTCTTGATGTCTACTGTCATTCGGTGTCTCTTTGTACTTATTGATAATTCTCTTTACTTTTCCGGAGTTCATCTGCCCATGGTATTCATCATCTACAACCAGGATAGGCCCCAAAGCGCATGCTCCCAGACAATTTACCGTCTCCAATGTGAAGCGCATGTCATCAGTGGTATTCCCGGGCTCGATGCCCAGTTGCCTCTTTGCCTCATCCAGTACAGCCGGAGCACCACGCACGTGGCAAGCCGTACCGAGACAAACCTTCACCGTGTGCTCACCCCGCGGCTTCAAACTGAATGCCTTGAAGAAAGTGGCCACGCCACAGACCTGTATCAAGGGAAGTCCCATCTGGCTCGCTACTGCCCTCAGAGCGTCTTCAGGCAAATAATGATATTCGGATTGCACATCCTGAAGTATTGAGATAACACTGTCCTGATTGCCACCGTATTTATCTACTATTGCCTTCACTCTTTCATAACAGTCCATCATTTCACCAAACTCGTTTCTGTACCGTTCCGCAGGTTTTGACCCTTAGATCCTTACACCTATTCCTTTCCCAGCCAGATACTCTTTGGCCTGGGAGATAGATATTTCGCCGAAGTGGAAGATGGAAGCAGCCAGCACCGCCGCTGCTTTGCCAATCGTTATGGCTTGATAAAGATGCTCAAGATTTCCCGCACCTCCAGAGGCGATAACCGGCATGTTGACGGCTTCAGCTACAGCTCTGGTCATCTCCAGGTCATATCCTTCCTTTGTGCCATCGGCGTCTTTGCTGGTCAGCAGGATCTCCCCCGCCCCCAGCTTCTCCACGTTCTTTGCCCAGGCAACAATGTCCAGTCCTGTCGATTCGCTACCACTTCTGACTACTACCTCTAATCGTGGAAGGTGAGCCTCGGCAGGGTTCTTTCGCCCATCGATGGCAACCACGAGCCTTTCCTTGCCAAATTTCTTCGAGGACTCTTCTATCAGGCCGGGATTCCTGACCGCAGCCGTGTTTATCGAAACCTTACTCACCCCGAGGTCAAACAATGTCTGCATATCCTCAAGGCTGGCGATACCACCTCCGACGGCGAAGGGGACCGTAACCACTTCGCAGACCTTTTTCACCCATTCAAAACGCGTCTTTCTACTCTCCACAGTGGCAAAGATATCAAGGAATACCAGTTCATCGGCTCCCTCTCTACAATAAGCCTCCGCTGCCTCTACAGGGTCACGAGCATCTTTCAGATTGACAAATTTTATCCCCTTGACTACCCGACCACCCTTTACATCCAAACAGGGTATGACTCTCACCACATCCATTTCATAGCTCCCTGAATTGGATCAGGTCCCCATATTCCAGTACGGTACTCATAGCATGGTTTACCGCTTCTACTCCCGATTCAACGGCAGCAGCCACAGGATTGAGCCCTCCTATGAGTATCATTCCGACCTTGTTTGGTTCCACAGGAACCCCACATACTGGACTGCTCACATCGCCCATCATAAGCAATCCCCTCAGGCCCGCTTCCTTCAATTGAGCCACGACCTTTTCTGCTAGGGGTTGGCACGCAGCTGGTATTTCTCGAAAATTGGCCAGAATTCTTCCGTCTCCCTCTGCGGCCGCCTGTCCAACACGGGTCATCTTACTCGTAATGTATATTTCTGAAGGGTCCAAAGACGAACCTGAATAATGGATAAGCTCAACAAATCGCAAAGGCTTGCGTTTCTTGATTTGAAGAATGCCACTGAATCTGGAATCCATAGGAACACCGCATCTAAGCAGTGCGCCGTTTACTATAATGCTGCAAACGGTGGCTAGCCCTGTTTTGCCTTTGGGCACGACTATTCCACCCAATTCTTCACCCTGGCGAGCTACCGCCACAAGGTCGCTAACACAAATCCCCGCCTGGAAAACTCCCTTCATAGTCTCTATTGCCTTCTTGAATTGCCTGTTGGGGAAGAATGAAATATTAACGGGGACTCTGCCTCGGCGTTCAGCTACATCAAACTCTGTTTGATAAGCTAGAAGCTCAATCTTGGAGGCCACAAAACCAACCTTGTCGCTGACCAGAGCACTTTCCAGTTCTTCTAAGCCCAACTGCGTAATCAATCTTCCATCCCTTCCCATACTCTCCGTGAACCCTCGTTCATCCATTAGCTTCAGGTGGTAGCGGACAGCTCGTTCGCTCAGCTCGATGCCCTGATCTTTGAGCCTATGGGAAATAACCCTGGCACCGAGTGGCTCGTTGGTTTGGCTCAGTATCCTGAGAATAGCGATTACCTTTCTTTCTACTTCCTGAGCCTGCTGTATGAGCAAATCCTGGTCCTCCTTTCGATTTGCCTACGGTAACCGTTTGCCGCATAATCATAGCAAGCATGTGCCGCGGGCGTCAATTCCTGCAGGCTAGCGTTGATGCTGTACGACTCCGTCACCCTGAAGAATCCTGCCTACATGTAGCCATGAGTCAGAGGATGACATCGGCCCAGTGTGCACTTTCGCTACATTTGGATAGCGTTTCGAAGAGAAAGCTGGAGAGCAGGGCCATCCCCGTGACTAACCCAGAGCAGAGGGGGAGATACCGCCTGGTTCTGGATCTTGCTTAGTTCCCTGGCCTGTTGTATCATGAACCCTGGCCAAAGGGACAGTCCTCCGAGCATGTACTTGAAGCGCAAGTCTGGCCATCAAGAATCAACCCGGGAGACCGACAAGACATGAAGGTGGGGGTTCTCGCTCTACAGGGAACGTTCATAGAGCACATCCACATTCTGCGACAACTTGGTGTGGAGGCCACCGCAATTCGCCTCCCCCACGAGATGGACGGTCTGGACGGGCTTGTCATCCCCGGCGGGGAAAGCACTACCATCCTGGGGCTGATGGAGAGCTTTGGGCTTGTTGGGCCCATAAGGGAGATGGCTAGAGACGGTTTGCCCATTTGGGGAACTTGTGCCGGGGTGGTCTTGCTTGCCAAGAATGTCTCTAACTATGAAATGGAGACCCTGGGCCTCATGGATACAAAGGTTCGGCGCAACGCCTTCGGCAGGCAGATTGATAGCTTTGAAGCAGACCTGGAGATACCGGTCCTAGGGCAGAAGCCGTTCCACGCTGTCTTTATTCGAGCCCCGGTAATCGAACAGATTGAGCCAGGTGTAGAAATCCTGGCCCGTCTTCCCGACAGCACCATCGTCGCCGCCAGGCAGGACCGACTCCTGACCTCCACTTTCCATCCGGAGTTCACCAACGACTCGAGGTTCCATAGCTATTTCTTGAACATGATCAATCGGAGAGTGTCCCACAACCACGGAGATAGAATCCTTCAAGGTAGCCAATCTGAGTGTTGAAGAGTTGAAGAATGGTTGGCTCCAGGAAATCGTAAAAGGGTAAGGCTCTTGTTTCGGATCGAGGTCTCAGTAAAGGCCGGTTTCCCCGACCCGGAGGGAGACAGGCTCAAAAAGGACATCCGTGATCTTGGCATCACTACTGTAAAAGAGGCCAGGGTCAGCGATGTGTATCTTCTTGAGGGAGAGATGGATGAGGCAGAAGTAGCGAAGATCGGCCAGGAGCTACTGGCTGACGCTGTAGTCGAAGACTATTTCTGGAGCGAGGGATCTCTATCCCGTATCGAGGATGAAGGTGCCCACGTTGTTGAGGTGGCGTACAATCCCGGCGTGACAGATCCGGTGGAGGGAAGCGTCAGCAAGGCAATCAGGGACCTGGGTATAGCTACGGTTACCTCAGTGAAGACCGCCCGTAAATATTCCTTATGGGGCGATTTCCCGGAGGAGACCCTCCAATCTATCTGCGACAAGCTGTTGGTCAATAGCCTGGTGCAGCACGTGGTCACGAAGCGGGAGAGGATTGCCCTCCCCTCTACCACATACCAATTTGACTTGATTCGTGTAGATTTGCTCGACCTGGACGACGACGGCCTGATGTACCTGAGTAAGGGTAGGCTCTGGCTGAATTTAAGCGAGATGAGGCGCATCAAGGAGTACTTCTCCGGGCTGGGCCGTAACCCTACCGATGTGGAGCTTGAGACGCTGGCCCAAACCTGGTCCGAGCACTGTATTCACAAGACCTTCAAGAGCAGGATCAAGCTTGATCAGCTTGTTATCGACGACCTGCTTAAGAGCACGGTAATGAGGGTCACCGAGGAGCTAAGAAAACCCTGGTGCCTTTCAGTCTTTCGAGACAACGCCGGCGTAATAGATTTCGATGGCCGCCACGCCGTCTGCTTCAAGGTGGAAACGCATAACCACCCCTCGGCGGTGGATCCCTACGGAGGGGCCGCGACGGGAATAGGAGGCGTTATTCGCGACATCCTGGGGACGGGACTGGGAGGCAAGCCCATTCTGAACACCGATGTGTTTTGCTTTGCCCCTCCCGATTTCCCTTACGATGAACTGCCCCGTGGTGTGCTGCACCCCCGCCGCATTTTCAAGGGCGTCCGCGCCGGAGTAGCCGACTACGGCAACCGGCTGGGCATACCTACCCTGAACGGTGCTATCCTCTTTGACGATCGGTACCTGGGAAACCCGCTGGTGTTCTGTGGAACGGTGGGGCTGCTACCGGCGAGCATGAGTCAGAGAGGGCAGCAGCGACCCGGAGACCTGGTGGTCCTGGTAGGGGGCAAGACCGGACGCGACGGCATCCATGGCGTTACTTTCGCCTCTGGAGAGCTTACCACGGAGTCGGAGACTGTCTCGGCCAGCTCCGTTCAAATCGGCGACCCTATCATGGAGAAGAAAGTGATTGATGTCCTCATGGAGGCACGGGATAGAGGAATGTACCGGCGGATCACCGATTGCGGCGGAGGCGGGCTTTCGTCAGCCGTAGGGGAGATGGCCGAGGAAACGGGGGTGCGTGTTTACCTAGATAGAGTCCCTCTGAAGTACTCGGGGCTCTCTTACACAGAGATATGGATTTCCGAATCTCAGGAGCGGATGGTGCTGGCTGTGCCGCCGGACACAGTCAACCAGCTGATTTCACTTTTCGAAAGTGAGGACGTAGAGGCCACCGTGATCGGCGAGTTCACCGATACCAGAAGACTTGAGCTTTTCTACGAGGACAATCTGGTTGGCGACCTGGACATGGAGTTCCTGCACAAAGGGTTACCGCAGCTGCAGAAGGAGGCGGTCTGGGAGCCCCCGCAGCATGCGGAGCCGGACTTTGCACAGCCGACCGAGCTGCGCAGCGAGCTACTGAATGTTCTGGCCTCGTGGAACGTTTGCAGCAAGGAATGGGTCATACGCCAGTACGATCACGAGGTGCAGGGTGGCAGCGTTCTCAAACCCCTCACAGGGGTAAACAATGATGGCCCAAGCGACGCCGCTATCGTCCGGCCGATACTGGATTCAAATAGGGGCATCGTCGTTGCCAACGGCATCAATCCCAGGTACGGGGACATCGACCCATACTGGATGGCTGCCTCCGCCATAGACGAGGCACTGCGGCAAGTTGTAGCCGTCGGTGCCAGCCTACGAAGGGTGGCGCTCCTGGACAACTTCTGCTGGGGTAATCCAGATAAGCCAGACAGGTTGGGTGCACTGGTGCGGGCAGCGCAAGCCTGCTACGACATTGCGCTCGACTACGAGGCCCCCTTTATCTCCGGAAAGGACAGTCTCTACAATGAGTTTGAGACGGAGAAAGAGAGCATCTGTATCCCGCCCACGCTGCTTATCTCGGCGGTGGCGGTGATGGACGATGTGGAGAAGGCGGTTACCATGGACTGCAAGCGTGCCGGCGACCTGGTCTATGTCGTCGGCACCACCTGGAATGAGCTGGGTGGCTCACAGTACTACGGCGTTCACGGTTGTGTGGGGAATCGGGTACCCAAAGTTGATTCCAAGAAGGGAAAGAAGCTCATGGACGCCCTCAGTGCCGCCATTGAGAAGGGCCTTGTCCAGGCCTGCCATGACCTGAGCGAAGGGGGGATCGGGGTGGCGGCTGCCGAGATGGCCTTCGCCGGAGGCCTGGGGATGGTAATCCACATGGGCAAGGTGCCGCTGGGTGAAGCCATGGACAGAGACGATTACGTGCTCTTCTCCGAATCCAACACCAGGTTCCTGGTTGAGGTAGACCCGGAGGATAGGCAGCTATTCGAGGGCACGATGGCGGGAGTCGATTTCGCCGCCATCGGCCAGGTTACAAAGGAACAGAGGCTGGAAGTCCGCGGTCTTAGAGGTGAACTAGTGCTTTCAGCTTCTATTGCTGAACTCAAGGAGGCCTGGCAGAGACCTCTTCGCTGGTAGGGCTTGACATGATGACTAAGGTGAGGACGCTTATACTGCGAGCCCCGGGGACAAACTGCGATGTAGAGTCCGCCTTTGCCTTGGAACGAGCCGGAGCACAGGTGGACCTGGTCCACGTGAATGAGCTTATCCGCAGGCAAAGGCTCCTTGCGGATTACCATATAATGGTCCTCCCCGGCGGTTTCACCTATGGGGACGATATCTCGGCCGGGAAAATACTGGCCAACGAAGTGCGACTCAAGCTGCGGGGCGAAATGCAGAGGTTTGTTGATGCCGGCAAGCTCATTCTGGGCATCTGTAACGGTTTTCAGGTGCTGGTGAAAGCTGGCATGTTACCCGAATCGAGAGGTCAAGACTCCCAGGCCTTGACCCTGGCTGGCAACGATTCCGCCAGATTTGAGTGTCGGTGGGTCTACCTCCGCGTCAATGAGGAAAGCCCCTGCATCTTCACGCGCGGAATAACTCTTATGTACCTCCCGGTGGCTAACGGAGAGGGCAAAGTAGTGATGGAACCGGGAGCCCTGGAAGAGTCAAACGTAGCGCTTTACTATGCTGACGAGAAGGGAGATGTTCAGGCTGGCTACCCTCACAATCCCAATGGCTCAATGAATAGTATAGCGGGCATTTGCGACACTACCGGTCGCATTTTCGCCCTGATGCCGCATCCGGAACGGTTCGTCCATCCCACCCAGCATCCCCGATGGACCAGAGAGCCCCGCAGGGACTACGGGGACGGCTTCCGTGTTTTTCTGAACGCAGTGGAATGGGCCAAGAGGATTTGAAGGCGAGCTTGCCCCTTCCCCGACAAGGAAACCTGTACTGCAAGCAAGCTTACTGATGTCTGGTATACTATAATCTATTGCTGATAAGGAGAAGAACTGCGCAACATGAGGATTGGGATAGCTCAGATCAATCCCATCGTAGGAGATCTTGGTGGTAATACCAGGAAGATATTGGAGTCCATAGACCAGGCAAAATCGCTAAGGGTTGACCTGCTGACCTTACCTGAATTGGCCATAACTGGTTACCCTCCAGAGGATTTGCTATTTAAGCCGCGGTTCATCGGGCAAAACAGGGAATGCCTTGACCAGATAATAGAGCACAGCTCAAACATAACGGTAGTAGTGGGTTTCGTTGACAGCGATGGCGACATATACAATGCCGCTGCTGTGGTTGACGACCAGAAATTAGCTGGCATCTACCACAAATTCTACCTGCCGAACTACGGCGTATTCGATGAGAACAGGTATTTCCGCGCGGGCAGGGAATACCAGATCTTCATCATCTATGGCGTCGGCACAGGTATAACTATTTGTGAAGATATGTGGTACGAAGCTGGGCCGGCAATTGTCCAGGCCTATGCCGGAGCCAGATTGTTGATCAACATAGGAGCCTCCCCGTATCACGCCGGAAAGGGTCTCTTCCGAGAGAGGATGCTTGCTACCAGGGCATCGGACAGTGCGGCTATCGTTGTCCACAACAACCTGGTCGGCGGGCAAGATGAGCTCGTATTCGATGGGAACAGCCTGATCCTCAATGAGAAGGGAGACGTCATTGCCCGGGGGAAACAGTTTGAGGAAGACTTCATAGTGGCTGACCTGGACGTGGAATCGGTGTTTCGCTCCCAGTTGCATGAGTCTCGACGAAGGAAAGAAACACCGTGGGTCGTGGAAAAGCTGGCGGAAGCTATCAAGATAGAGGTGTCAAGTGAATACCCCACAATTGATAGGCCCCCTCTAGCATCCAGGCAAACGGAAAGACTGGATGAACTTGCTGAGATCTACCGGGCCCTGGTGCTGGGTACCAGAGACTACGTGCGCAAGAACGGATTTGAGAAAGTAGTCATCGGTCTATCCGGCGGAATTGATTCCAGCCTAGTCGCTGTCCTGGCAGTGGATGCTTTTGGTGCTGACAACGTCATAGGTGTTTCCATGCCCTCTCGCTATTCATCACCAGACAGCATCTCGGACGCTGAGTCTCTGGCAAGAAACCTGGGAATAGAGTTCAAGGTGATATCTATCGAGAAAGCGTTTAGCTCCTATTTGGAGACGCTGGCTGAGCCTTTCCAAGGGACTCAACCAAACAGCGCTGAGGAGAACATCCAGGCAAGGATCAGGGGTAACATTCTCTTCGCTTTGTCGAACAAGTTTGGGTGGCTGGTGCTTGCCTGTAGCAACAAAAGCGAGACTGCTACCGGCTATACCACCCTGTACGGAGATATGGCCGGCGGCTTTATTCCCCTGAAGGATGTCCCCAAGACGAAGGTCATCGAGTTAGCCAGATACAAGAACAGCCAGGTGGAGAAAGAACTGATACCGCCTGCCGTCCTGGCCAAAGCGCCCTCGGCTGAACTAAGGCCCAACCAGAAAGATACCGACACCTTACCGCCCTATGATATACTGGACCCTATCCTGAAGGCTTATGTGGAAGATGACCTGGCAATAGACCAGATTACAGCCATGGGTTTTGACCGCGATACGGTCACAGAGGTAGCTCGTCTGGTGGACAGGAACGAATATAAGCGTCGCCAGGCTGCCCCGGGTATAAAGATAACCCCCAGAGATTTTGGACGCGATAGGAGACTGCCCATCACAAACCGGTTCAGGGAAGAGTAGCTTGAAGAAGATCGGCGGTGTTTTGCTGGCGCTTGGCCTGGGCATTCTGATAGGCTGGGGACTCTATTGGTTCTTCAGTTCAGCCTTCTTATGGCTGCCCCTGCCGGTTAAGATTGCCGCCGCTGCCATAGCCGTAGGGCTCATAATACTACTGATATCGCTGGGCCGGGAAAGATATCGAGCATCAAAGGTAGAGCGGGACAAATTCAAGGAGGTGGACCAATGATTGTGGCTACCACGGACCAGATACAGGGCAGGACAATAACCGAAACCCTGGGCTTAGTTAGAGGTAGCACAATCAGAGCCAGGCATATAGGACGTGATGTCATGGCCGGATTGCGCAACATCGTAGGCGGTGAAGTCAAAGATTACACCAAAATGCTGGCTCAAGCCCGGGAGGAAGCATTGCAGAGGATGATTGAGCGAGCTGAGGAGATGGGTGCCGATGCCATAGTAGGCACCAGGTTTGTAACCTCCATGGTGATGTCCGGAGCTGCTGAGATAGTAGCTTACGGAACAGCGGTAAGACTTGCCTGAGTTCAAACTGACCGGTATCCGGACTTTCATAGCTATCTGATTTATCAAGCCCTCACATTTGATGCCTGCAATGACGGTGAGCGACCTATATGTTGACGTCTTCCGACCAGAAATCAAGGCTCCCACTCATGACTTGACGGGGGATGAATTCTATGGTAATATCTGGCAGCTTACGATGAAGAAAGGAGAGAACGCTGAGAAGGAGGATGCCGTATATCGTGAAGTAAGCAGGATTACGTTAATCCGGGGTTATCTATCTGGCTTTTCTTCTACAAAGATAGGAATCTGATTGCGTTTTTCATAGTGCCTTGTTAACTGGCTAGCTGCCAACTCCCCGGTCTTTCAAATGACCAGAAACTAATATCCCCCACTTCCCCGAACTGCCCTCGGTCGGTAATCAAACGTTAATGCATTATGTCTTGTACAGGGCCAGAGAAGTGACCCCAGCGTGCCCGATGAAAGGAGGGTTGTAGTACTATGGTTGTCAGTGACGACAAAGGCGATGTGGAAATTGCGATCGACAGAAAGCAAATATGCCACTACATAGGATACGATGACCATCACAAGCTGTCAGCACGCGTTTCTTCCTTAGTTGATGACTACTCGAAACACGCTCATCATCTTATCAACCCTACATATTCATATGTTATCAAGGATGTACACTGGGCTCGAGGCTCCATTGCCTTCATTGAAGATTCGATTATCTTCAAAAGCCAGGTTGTCGCCCAACTGCTGGAGCGATGCGAACAGGTTGCATTGTTCGTGGTGACAATAGGCAAATACCTCGAAGGGATAGCCTGGAAGCTAGCCAGAGACGGTCTTATACTTCAGGCGACCGTACTCGATGCAATAGGGTCGGATGCGGTAGAGCAAGTAGCAGACTTTGTTCAGAGCAAAATAGAGGGGATAGCTGAGGCTCAAGGGCTTGTCATCAGCCGACGCTTTAGTCCCGGCTATTGCGACTGGAACGTAGGGCAGCAACGCATGCTGTTCCATGCCCTAACCGGCAATACAGCAGGGGTCCGCTTAACCGGGGAGTGTCTGATGCTCCCCCAGAAGTCAATTTCGGGCATTATCGGCATTGGGCCCCCAAACCAAGACGTGGAGGATTATAACCCGTGCCTGACCTGCAGCAAGGAAGACTGTCCGGGGAGGAGAGAAAGCTAAAGACAATGGCTCGCAAAGGACTCGACGGGGGTAGTTTCAAGGTTCTGACCGAAGAATCCATATTGAAGGTGCACCAGACTGCCATGCAGGTGATTGAAGAGGTGGGTTTCGAAGTGCAGTCGGACTTAGCGCTGGAGCTTTTCGCAGGGGCCGGAGCGAAAGTGGACAAGGAAAAGCATCTGGTGCGGCTGAAAGAGACTAAGGTCAAAGAACTCATCGAAACAGCACCATCGGAGATCAGACTGTGCGGGCAGGATGAGGCGCACGATATTGTTTTGGGCGGGCGGCGCGTGTACGCCGGAACGGGCGGCACGGCACTCAATGTCTACGAACCTGGCGTCAATCAGAAAAGGCTGGCGGAGTTGGAAGACCTGAAGGCCATCGCCAGGTTGGTTGACAAGCTAGACAACATTCACTTCTATTTACTACCGACATACCCCAATGAACTGCCCCTGGAACAGGTAGACGTAAACCGGTTTTTCGCCGGGCTGGACAATACCACCAAGCATATCATGGGGGGCATTTATACGTCTGACGGGGCAAAACAGGTGATACGTATGGCCGAAACCGTTGCCGGCTCTCCTGACAACCTGCGCCAGCGGCCTTTGATATCTATGATAGCGTGCATCATAAGCCCGCTCAGAATGGACAAGACCTATGGTGACTTGATCGTGGATATTGCCAATAGTGGCATACCCCTGGCTTGTCCGGCTGAACCGCTGTGCGGCGCCACCTCCCCCATTACCCTAGCTGGCAATCTGATGATCCAGACCGTGGACTCGCTGCTGGGGGTAATGCTTACCCAGATTGTAAACCCGGGTACGCCGGTCCTCATCGGCTCGGTTGCCACAAATACCGACCTGAGAGACCTGAAGTACCTGGCTGGTTCAATTGAGATGGGCTTACTGAACTCGGCTGGCGCTCAGATGGCACAATTCTACGGGCTTCCTTTCTATGCTACGGGCGGCATGACCGATTCGAAAACGCTGGATGCCCAGAGCGGGTATGAATCTGCTCTGACCGGACTACTGTGCGCTCTTTCAGGAGCCAACTTCATTCACGACGCTGCCGGTCTCATGGAATTCGCCATGACCGTATCCTACGAGAAGTACGTCATAGACAACGAGATACTGGGGATGGCGATGCGAGCCGTAGAAGGAATAAGAGTAGATGATGACACTCTGGCCTTCGATCTCATAAAGCAAGTGGGACCGGGAGGCAATTTCGTAGCTGCCAGACACACAAGGCACTTCATGCGCAGCGAGCACTACCAGCCCACCTTGAGCGACAGGAATAGCCAGGAGGAATGGCTAACAAAAGGCGGAAAACAGACCTGGCAAAGAGCTTCGGAAATCGTAAAGGAGCTCCTGGCTAAGCCTAGACACGGTCTTCCTGCAGCAGTAAGGCAGCAGATACTATCACAAATTGAGGGGATAGTTGATTAGAACATGCTTGTAATCGGAGAAAACATAAACGCATCGAACAAGTCGGTCGCCGAGGCTATTGCCAACAGGGACGAGGAGTTTCTGGTAAACCTCGCTAAGGATCAAACGCTAGCGGGAGCCGACTTTGTCGATGTAAACGCCGGTGGTGGCTATGGTTCACCGCGAGAAGCAACTGCAGCTATCAGGTGGCTGGTGGGAATAATCCAAGATGCCGTTGACAAGCCACTGGCTCTCGATAGCGATGACCCCGAAGTCATCAAGGCTGCGCTAGAGGAGTACCATGGCGAACAAGTGATAGTCAACTCTGTTACGGCAGAGCCAGCGCGACTGGAATCTATAGCCCCGCTGGTAGCTGAGCGACACGCCTGGGTAGTAGCACTGGCCATGGGGACAGACGGGATACCTGCCCGTGTGGAAGAGCGCCTGGCTGCCTGCGAGCAGATCATGGAACACCTGTCTGGTCTGGGGATAAAGCCAGAACAAGTGTTGTTTGACCCGCTCGTATTGCCTATCGCTGTAGATACGCACCAGGGATTGGTCACACTAAAGACCATAGAGCAGGTCAAATCCCGCTATCCTGAAGCCAAGATAGTGATGGGACTGAGTAACATTTCGTATGGCCTGCCCAAAAGGAAGCTGGTAAACCGCGCCTTCTTGTTAATGGCCGCTTACGCCGGTTTAGATGCAGTCATCATTGACCCGCTGGACAGCAAAGCGATGAGCCTTATCAAGGTGGCCGATATGCTAACGGGGAAGGACGCTTCCTGCAGGGCATACCTGAAGGCACACAGAAAGGGTACTATAGTAGATTAGAACCTGCCGCCGGACTTCGAAAGCGCCGACTGAAACGATGAGGCCCAGAAACAACACGGTCCAACTGCTGTCCGGCAAGCCGGGTAACTGAGTGAGTTATGGAAACTGGAGGGTGATAATGGCAGAGGACATAATCAGCCTAATCCAAGAGAACGTCATCCAGGGGAGGATAACCAAGGATGACGAAGGCATTGAAGAAGGAATGGTAGGTCAGCCCGGTGTTACCGAGCTTGTCCAGCAGGCCCTTGCCTCCGGCTTGAGCGTTCGGGACATAATCACAAAGGGGCTGTCCGGGGGTATGGACATTGTGGGGCAAAAATTCGAAGCGGGTGAATACTTCATTCCTGACATGCTGGCCTCGGCCGAAGCAGTGAGCGCAGCCATGGAGATACTGGAGCCGCAGCTCGCCACCAGTGGTATCAAGACCAAAGGTACCATAGTCGTGGCCACAGTGAAGGATGACCTTCACGATATCGGCAAGAACATAGTATCCATTTTGCTCCGTGGAGCGGGATACACTGTCAAAGACCTGGGAAACAATATTGACGTTCAAGTGATTGTGGATGCAGTGAGAGAAGAGAAACCGCAATTTCTGGGTTTGTCCGCCCTGCTTACCAGTACGATGGCCCGGATGGCGGATATCATACGAAGGCTTGAGGAAGATGGGCTTCGGGACCAGGTGAAGGTTATAGTAGGCGGAGCGCCTGTCTCGGAGGAGTTTGCCAAGAGCATAGGCGCAGATGGATATGGTGCGGACGGCTTTCAGGCTGTGGCAGTGGTGCAAGCCCTTGCTGGTGACACAGAGACTTAGAACAGAGAGTATATTGTTGCATATTTAGTATCCGAAGGAGGAATTCGGTGGCCAGAGAAGGAATTCTTGTTGACAGACCGTACGAAAGATTGACCAGGAAACAGGTGGAGCTAATCCACCAGGCTTCCATGGAGATACTAAGTGAGCCGGGGCTGGTTAGCTTCAACGAGGAAGCGGCAGACATGTTGCACAGCCAGGGCGCAGCGGTTGAGTCCATCCCCGGGGAGCATCGCAGCTGGCAGGTCAGGATCCCGGAGCAACTGGTATTGAGGGCGCTGGATAATGCTCCCAAGACTGTAAAACTGGGGGCACGTAACCCGGATAATGCCCTCATAATGCACGGTAATGAGCCCAGGGTATACTTGATCACCGGATCCGAGACCAATATCTGGCTGGATGTAGATTTTCCTACCTATGTGAACAAGGCTGACCCTGCAAAAGAGATCAGGGTGCCTGAGTTCCACTCCAGGCGAGGCACGGTTGATGACCTGTGCCAGTCAGCCCACGTCTCTGAGCACCTGGAGATGGTGGACGGCTACATTCGCACCGTGAATATCCAGGACCGCGATATAACCGAGCAGAACAAAGACGTCAACAAGTTCTTTGCCTCGCTCAACAACAATACGAAGCACTTCATGAGTGGGTTGACCAGCTTAAGCCAGCTCGACAACGTGGTGCGGATGGCAGAACTCATCGCTGGCGGCAAGAAGGCACTCGAGGATAACCCCCTAATCTCATTTATCACCTGCCTGGTGAAGAGTCCGCTGCAGTTCGTGGAGGATACCACAAACACTTTCATGGAGGTATGTCGCCGAGGGTTACCGGTCGTTGTGTCGTCGTCGCCGCAGGCAGGCACCACCGCACCCATCAAGGAAGCCGGTATCATGGCCCAGATAAATGCAGAGGTGTTGGCAGGCATAACTCTGGGACAACTGGTAAGACCAGGGACCCCGGTGCTCTACGGTAGCGTGCCGGTCAGAGCCAGGATGGACACCCTGGGTGATTCTTACGGATCTGTCGAGACCAGCCAGTACAACATCGACTGCGTCCAGATGGCACGCTTCTACGGGATACCGAACTATTCTACCTCCGGCGTCTGTGACTCCCAGATACCTGGCCAGCAATCATCGATAGAAAGGCTGTTCTCGGACATAGTAGTGGCCATGTCGGGACCCCAGTATCTGCACTGCGCCTTTGGTCTGCTGGACTGTAATTCTGTCTTCTGTCTGCTCCAGGCGGTCTTGGATGATGCCCATTTCAAGATGATAGAGTTCTTCCTGCGGCAGCCGCGGATTGACCAGTCGGAGCTGGAAACAGTGCTCAAGCAGATACGAGCAGTAGCGTCTACTCCACAGAAGCTGTACATAAGTTATATTCGTCCCGTGTTGCGCACCGGAGAGATATCCGGGGTATATCCCTTCGAAGGAAGCGGTGAATCAGACGACGTTTTCGAGCTTGCACATGAACGAATGAAGGAGTTGCTGGCAAAACCGGTGCAATACATCGATCGAGAGACTACTACCAAGATATTCGAAGAAATTCCCGGTTTATTGCCACGACTGAACGTTTACGAAAGGAAGAGTTAGCATGAGCAATGACATAATCGCCACACTCAAAGAGAATGTGATACAGGGGAGGAAGACACAGGACGATGTGGGAATAGATGAGGACCTTACCGGGACGCCCGGCGTGGTGGAACTCACGGAACAAGCCATTGAGAGGAAGATCGACCCACAATCGATAATCACCGAGGGATTGACCGCCGGAATGCAGGTGGTCGGAGAGAAGTTCTCAACCAAAGAGTACTTCATCCCTGACATGCTGGCCTCGGCTGAAGCTGTAGGAGCAGCGATGGATATTCTGAAGCCAATACTGGAGTCAAGCAATGTGGAGACCAAGGGTAGATTCGCCATCGCCACGGTAAAGGGTGATATACACGATATCGGCAAGAATATAGTTGCCATCTTACTGAAAGGAGCTGGTTACGAAGTGCATGACCTGGGGACAGATGTGGCCACAGACAAAATATTGGAGTTCGTGAGGGACGAAAAACCGGGATACCTTGGACTCTCAGCCCTGCTTACCACCACCATGACTGAGATGGGCGTGGTCATCAAGGCTCTTGAGGAAAGCAAACTTCGGAGCAGCGTAAAGGTGCTCATCGGTGGCGCCGCCGTGTCGGAGGAGTTCGCCCAGGAGATAGGGGCTGACGCCTATTGTATTGACGGTTTCGCTGCAGTGAAACTGCTCGACAGCTACTGACGGACAGGCGGAGGCCATTCCCAGATACCAGAAATACTTGAACAAAGGAGCTTTGTATGCCAAGCATAGCCGGAATTTTTTCACTGAACGGAGATGTACTCAAGGGGTGCGGAGAGCAAGTGGGCAAAATGCTGGAGCGGATGCGGCACCGCGGCCCGGACAATGTTGCGCTGCGGAGCATGCCCGACCGGTGCGGTGCTCTGGGCGCCAACGAAGTCAATCTGACGCTGGACAGAACTTGCTGTACCTCACTATCGAAACCTCCGTTCATTGTCTTTGACGGAGAGCTGTTCAATGAAAGAGCTCCTGGCCAGGATGATGTTGGGCTGTTCCGGGAGTTATACGAGAAGCACGGCAAGGAATGTTTCCCGCTGCTCAAAGGAAGCTACACGTGCGCTGTAATTGATGGAGGCGAGGTTATTCTGGCGCGAGACACGGTGGGTGCCAGACCTCTCTTCTACGGGTCGGAGCATGGTCTGCTTTGCTTCAGCACAGAGATGAAGGGCCTGATAGATCACATCCGCTTTGACGTCCATGAATTGCCCCCCGGTCATATCTACAGCACTGCCGAAGGATTGAAGCCATTTGAACCCCTTGTTCCTGAAATGCCTGAACCGGAAACGATAGGCGAAGCCGCCAAGATTCTTAATCAACTGCTTACAGAGGCTGTGCAAGAAAGGATGCCCGGCGTACAGGGTGTCTCGCTGAGTGGTGGCCTGGATAGCTCTATTATCGCCGTCATCGCTAAGGAATCGAACCCTGACCTGCACCTGTTTACCGTCACCATTGACACGGCGCCTGGCCCGGATCTGGAAAATGCGGCACTGATGGCTGAATTCCTCGGTCTGAAGCATAATCATCACATCTACCGGATAACCGAATCCGACATTTCCGATGTAATTCCCCGGGCCATCTGGCACCTGGAGAGTTTTGATGAGGACTGTATATCCGGCATTATCTCTAACTACTATGCTGCACGGCTCGCCAAAGAATACACCGATGTCGTTCTGGTTGGCGAAGGCGCCGATGAACTGTTCGGAGGTTACCGCATGGTGCTAAAGAACCCTGCAGTGGTCGATGACGCCCACCGGGAGCAGCTTGCTCAGAAGTTACTTGACATTGCCTACAACACGGCCTTGAGACGGCTCGACCGAGCCTGGATGGCGAACGGCGTGGCATATCGAGCTCCGTTTCTGGATGCCAGAGTTGTCGCCTTCGCCAAGAAGATACCTATGGCCTGGAAAATCTACGGTGAGCGGCAGATAGAGAAGTTCATTCTGCGCGAGGCCTTCCGCGATGTGCTTCCCGAAAGGATTGCCAACCGTGAGAAGCTCAGGTTCGCTATGGGGGTCGGCACCGACGATGTGATGGACATGGTAGTGTCCAGCATAATCGACCCGGAAGAGATAAAGAGCCGCCCCAAATCAGCGTACGGCATGCCGTTCTCCACGTTCAAGGAACTCCTGTTTTACGATGAGTTCTTGAAGCTGTTTCCGCCGGCATATGAGAAACAGACGGTGCGGTGGGATCCATTCAAGTAGAAGGATAGTCCACGATGATTATTTTGAAATGTCTCGAACAGAATGTGAAGTCATAGAACAGAACGGCATGACCAACAATCTATGGTTGGCTTCTTCAGATGAGCTGTACTACTATGGAATTCCTGAGAAACTGTTCTTGGAACCTGCGGCCCGGGCTGGTAGGGAGATGGGCCCCAGAACATGGCCACCTTTTTCCGGCGCTAGCCAAATCTCGGAGCCACTAATGAGGAGGCGAGGTTAGTATTTATGTGTGGTATAGCAGGATGCTTTGGAATACGGGATACAGAGACCATAAATCGTATGCTGGATGCACTGCCTCATCGGGGTCCAAATGACCGCGGACTCTATACTTTCGACAGCACCGTTCTTGGTCACACCAGGCTGTCCATCGTCGATGTGGTCGGAGGTCATCAGCCGATTCTGGCCAACGGCGGTAGAACAGGAATCATCTGTAACGGGGAAATATACAATTTCTGGGACTTGAGACAGAAGCTTCTCGCCAAATACCAGTTTAAGACCGTGTCCGATACGGAGACCATTCTTCATCTGTATCAGGAAAAAGGACCCGAGTGCGTGAAAGAGCTGGATGGCATGTTCGCCTTTGCAATCTTCGATGGTGACAGTTTCATGCTGGCCCGCGATCCTATCGGAATAAAACCGCTCTATTACGGCTATTTCGGGGACAAGCTTTACTTCACTTCGGAACTCGGGGCAATGACCCTGGCTGGTGTGGACGAGGTTCACGAATTCCCTGCCGGGTACTACTACACTCCCAAAACCGGCTTCGTGCAATACTATGAGATACCTGAGATCCAGGACCACCTGTTGACGGATGTTGAAGAGGCGCGTAACCTGGTTAGAGAAACCTTCATTCGGGCGGTTAAGAAGAGGTTATTGGCGGACAAGGAAATTCACGTAGGCTCTTTCTGCAGTGGCGGCATAGACAGCAGTCTGGTGGCTGCCATCGCGGCTGATGAAATTCCCCATCTCCACACCTTCGTGGTGGGCATGGAAGATGAATTCGGGGACGAGAGTGATGACCTCAAGGCCTCTCGCATCGCAGCAGCGCACATCGGGTCCACGCACCACGAGTTGATTTTCACCGAGGAAGACTATTATGAGGCATTACCGATCGTCATCAAGAAACTGGAAAGCTACGATCCTTCCCTCGTGCGATGTGCCGTCCCCTGCTACTTCACCTGCAAGTTAGCGGCCGATTATGTGACCGTGGTGCTCACCGGAGAGGGGGCAGACGAGCTCTTCGCTGGCTATCACTACATGAAGCATTATCCCGTGGATCTGCTTAACGAGGAAGCCAGGCGCTGCATTGGCAACCTGCACAACATCAATCTGCAGCGCGCCGACCGGATGGGCATGTATTTCAGTCTGGAGTTAAGGGTGCCTTTCCTGGACGTCTCTATGATTGACCTCTCCATGAAAATTCCTCCCGAGCTCAAGATTAGGGAATCCGAGAAGGTGGGAGATAAGATCGAGAAGTGGATACTGCGCAAGGCTTTTGAAGACACCGACTATCTCCCCGACGAGATACTGTGGCGTTACAAAGTCCAGTACACTCAGGGGGCCGGCTGCCAGGACCTGGGAGAAAGGCTGGCCGAGAGTGAGGTAAGCGAAGACGAATTCCACCGTATCAAGGCGGAGAACCCCAAGGCGACTATCAACAGCAGAGAGGCAGCCTACTACTTCAAAATCTTTCGTGAGTTTCACCCGCAGGACTCCATACTCGGCTCTATCGGAATCTGGACCGGCTTTGATTTTGCCGAGGAGCGAGAGCGAGTCCGTGGCACCATGGACGGTGAATTAAAGCACGCGCGCTAAAAAAGGAGGAACAGGGTAAGGCTGCACAGGGCCTGCTTTCTCGTATTCCATGAAACTGACTACCTTGGGCTCTGGCGGATGTATGGCTATTCCCAAACCCCTGTGCCAGTGCAAGGTCTGCCAGGAAGCCAGGAATAAAGGTATCCCCTATGCCAGAACGGGGCCCTCTTCTCTTCTACACGATATCAACCTCCTGATCGACACACCCGCAGAGATCGCTAGCCAGTTGAATCGTTCTCACATCCGCCGTGTTGATTACCTGATGCTGACTCATCTGGACCCGGACCATGTGGAAGGGTTGCGGGTTGTGGAACAGATTACGCTGGACTTCCGCACCTGGCACGCCTATCCGGAAAAACAGATTTGTTTGCTACTCCCCGAGCAGCTAGGCCAACGAATTAGAGCAATCCAGTCCCAGTACGGTCCCTTGATCGATTTCTACCAGCAGAGGGGCTTTGTCCGGCTCATGCTCTTTCACGGGCAAGTCGAGATCGACAACGTCCGAATAACTGCCATCCCGGTGGACCGGGGTTCCCAGATAGCCTTCGTGTACGTCTTTGAGAAGTCAGGGCGCAGGATCGTCTATGCCCCCTGCGATTTCAAGCCGTTCCCGGAGCATCGAACCGAAGTCCAGCGGCCCGATCTCCTTGTCATCCAGCCGGGGATATTTGAGAGCGGGCTGAAACACCACTTCAAATACCCGGCGGAGCACATCTCGAGAACCACCCTGTATACGTTCGAACAAACGCTCGAACTGGCAGCGCGCATCGAGGCAAAGCAAGTCCTGTTCGTCCATCTCGAGGAGTACTGGAACCGCAGTCACGACGACTACCGCGCCCTGGAGTCGGACACCGTCAGGTTTGCCTACGATGGCATGCAGGTGAGCGTGTAAGGGCAGGTCTTTCGTCCTGACTGTTGCTCTTCCACAGCGGGCAAGCTCTGTATCTACGTGATTCCTCCGGTTGGACAGGCACAGTGAGGCTGTCCTCCTCTCTTGACAGCGATTACGCTGCCCAGGGCACAAGTTGGGCAGAGCGGTTCGGTATCAACGGCTTTGCAGGTTGCTACTGCCTACACATGGCTTTTCCCGAGGCAAGTTGTACGAGTTGTTGACATCCTAATTATGTTGTGGTAAATTGGTTGATTGG
>CAYSBO010000006.1:0-32407 GCA_964429285.1 uncultured Dehalococcoidales bacterium
ATGAGTTTGGTGGTATAGATCTGCTTTATGTGGCTAGCGAAATCGTTCTTGCAGTTCATGGTAGAATAGAAACTGATTCGGATATTGCTATGAAGAAGATTGGCGTCTTGACCAGCGGCGGTGATGCTCCCGGGATGAATGCCTGCGTCAGGGCTATCATCCGCTCGGCGGCCAGCCGTAAGCTGGAGGTGGTGGGAATCCGCCGAGGATACCGGGGTATACTGGAGGAGGACTTCGTGAAGTTGGACAGCAGGTCGGTGGCCAACATTATCCACCGCGGGGGAACCTTCCTGGCAACTGCTCGCTGTGAGGAAATGAAAACCGACGAAGGCATAAGGAAGGCAAGGAGGGTTCTCCAACAGGAAGGCATCGAGGGATTGATAACCATAGGCGGTGATGGGACCTTTCGCGGCGCAGTAGCTTTGGCGGAAGCTAGTGACATAAAGGTAATCGGTATTCCGGGCACTATAGACAACGATGTCTATGGTACCGACTATGCCATTGGCTTCGATACAGCCATAAATACGGCTCTGGATGCCATAGATAAGATCAGAGATACCGCAGGCTCCCTGCACCGTCTCTTCTTCGTCGAGGTCATGGGAAGGAGCAGGGGATTTATTGCACTGGAGGTAGGGATTGCCGGCGGAGCCGAGGATATCTTGATCCCGGAAGTCGAGACAGACATAGAGCAGCTTTGCCTTGATATAAGCAGTAGCTTTAAGAGAGGCAAGACTTCGTTCATCGTGATAGTTGCCGAAGGTGATGATGCTGGCGGTGTATTCTCAGTTGGGCAGCAGGTGTGGGAGAGATTGAAGCTGGAGTACCGGACCTGTGTTCTGGGGCATGTCCAGAGAGGTGGCTCCCCTACAGCCAGGGATAGAGTTCTGGCCAGTAAGCTAGGAACAGCGGCCGTGGAAGCCCTGGTTGATGGAATGGCGGGTTACATGGTGGGAGAGCTGAAGGGGGAGATAGCCTTCACTCCGCTGAGGGAAACCTGGGAGACCAGGAAGGAACTGGACAGCAACCTGTTGCAGCTAATCAAAACACTGGCTACGTAGAAACCTGCTGAAGCACCTTAGCCGGTCCACCTTTGCTTCGCTCCAGAATCTTCGGCTCGTTTTCCTCAGAGAACGCCGCCGGTTAAAGTGCTGTACACATCGCGGTATCTTGTCGATGTTCTCTCGATTACGTCCGGCGGCAGCATAGGTGCCGGCGGTTCTTTATCCCATCCTGAAGCTGCTAGCCAGTCCCGGACCGGTTGTTTATCAAAGCTGGGCTGCGAATGGCCAACCTCATACTGGCCGGCATCCCAGAAACGACTTGAGTCGGGTGTTAGCAGTTCATCGATAAGGGCCAGTTGCCCGTCGACAAAGCCAAATTCGAATTTAGTATCGGCAATTATTATTCCCCTGGTTCTTGCGTAATCTCGAGCATAACTATAGATAAGCAGGCTTTTTTGTTCCAGTTCCTCAAAAAGGTCTTCAATACCAAGGTCCTTTATGTCTCGATCGGTCAAAGGGCGGTCATGCTCTGTATCGCCCTTCGTGGTCGGGGTAAAGATAGGCTGGGGCAACTCCTGGCTCTCCTTCATTCCCGAGGGTAGCTGGATGCGGCCAACTTTTCCGGTTTCTCTGTACTCTTCCCAGGCCGAGCCGGATACATAGCCCCGAACAACACATTCTACAGGGACACGCTCAGCCTTAGCCACGAGCATAGAGCGGCCAACAAGGGAATCCGGTAGCCCTTCTGAATAGCCCGAAAGGCTCTTCACTTCGCTCAGAACGGCATCACTATCGACTACCTTGATAAGGTGATTGGGCAGGATATGACCCGTCTTCTCGAACCAGAAGGCAGAAAGCTGGTTGAGAACCATTCCCTTGCCAGGAATGCCGCAGGGCAGAACCACATCAAAGGCAGAAATGCGATCGGTGGACACGATGAGCAATTTCTCACCCAGATCATAGACATTCCTTACCTTGCCGCGCCGAAATAAGGGAACGGGCAAATCGATTTCCAGTAGAACAGACATATCTACCCCCTGCCTCACATAGCACGCGGGGTTGGGCTTTCTGCTCCGGTCTCGGGCTTGACCTTACTTAACCCTAGCCGCTCAAAGACCTCGTCTACGTGCTTGAGGTAGTAATCATAGTCGAAGAGAGATTGCAGTTCGTCTTTGCTCAGACGAGCTGCCATTCGGCTGTCCGCTTCAAGCAAACTTCGAAAGTCTTTCTTTTCCTCCCAGGCCCTCATTGCGTTGTCTTGCACCATCTTGTAAGCCTCTTCTCGTGTCAGCCCTTTACCTATTAGGGTTATCAACACTCTCTGGGAGAAAACGAGCCCCTGAGTGAGTTCAATGTTGTGGCGCATGTTTTCCGGATAGACCTTCAGACCTTTCATTATCGAGGTAAATATAGACAGCATGTAATCAAGTGCCAGGCAGGAGTCAGGCAGGATGATTCGCTCCGTTGAGGAGTGACTGATGTCACGTTCATGCCATAGGGCAATATTCTCCAGAGAAGTCAGCGCATAGCCTCGTACCAGCCTGGCCAGTCCGCAGATCCGTTCACAAAGCTCAGGGTTTCTTTTGTGGGGCATCGCTGAGGAGCCAGTTTGTCCCGTACCAAACGGTTCTTCGACTTCCCGGACTTCCGTTCGCTGCAGTCCCCTAATCTCCGTGGCGAATTTCTCCAGGGAGCCGGCCATGATGGCTATAGTGGTCAGAAACTGGGCATGGCGGTCACGCTGTACTACCTGGCTTGATACCGGAGCCGCGGCCAGACCCAGTTTGGCGCAGGCTATTTTCTCAACTCGAGGAGGTACAGTAGCATAGGTGCCTACTGCTCCGGACATCTTGCCTACCGAGACAATCCTTTTGGCCTCGGCCAGCCTTTGAGCATTGCGGTTCATCTCTTCGGTCCACAGCGCCATCTTCAGACCAAACGTGATTGGCTCGGCGTGAACACCGTGGGTTCGACCCATCATAATGGTATATTTGTGCTCCATAGCTTTGTTCTTGAGGACGGATATGAGATCGGCTGTATCTTGCCCCAGGATATCGGCCGCCTGGGTCATCTGCAAACCAAGGGCGGTGTCCATAACATCCGAAGAGGTAAGACCAAGATGTACGAACCGCGATTCCTCACCCAGGCTTTCAGCCACCGAGTTGAGAAACGCGGTCATGTCATGGCGCGTCACCTCGAGAAAGGTGGCAATGCGATCCAGGTTGTAGCTGGCCTTTCTTATCCTGGCCATGTCTTTCTGGGGGATTTCACCGAGCTCCGCCCAAGCTTCACAAACGGCTATCTCCACCTTCAGCCACTGGTCGAACTTGTTTTCCTCAGACCAGACCTTCTTCATCTGAGGTCGGGAATAACGCTCAATCATGTTTGCCCCTCTGCCAGACGTTGCTTGTACCTGCGATATTTTTCCCTTATCTCTTCGTACTGCACCCCCAGAATCTGGGTGGCAAGCAGGGCCGCGTTCTTTGCCCCGCTTCTCCCCATGCCGGTGCAAGCCACCGGCACCCCACCAGGCATCTGAGTTATGGACAGCAGAGCGTCTACTCCCTTCAGTTCACTGGTAGGCAAAGGCACGCCTACCACAGGCAAGTTCGTCCAGCTGGCTAAGGCCCCCGGAAGGTGAGCGGCATAACCGGCGGCTGCGATAATGACTTTGAAGCCCCTGGTTTCCGCCTCCAGGCCATACTCCCTTACTCTCTCTGGAGCTCTATGGGCTGAAATGACAGAAAACTCATACTCAACGCCCAGTTCTTTCAGCATGTCCAGAGCCGGCTGTATAAGCTCGGTGTCCGATTTACTGCCTACAACGATCCCTACTAGTGCCATTGCCGTATTAATCCCTGTTCCTGAGCTCCAAACGAATCCTGAATTTGAAATCCTCTTTGTCCGGACGTCCGCATCTGGTGCTCAGGGTCTAGAGTTTATCCCATCTATCTCCCTCAAGGCAATGTCCTTGCGATAATAGCAACCTTCAAAAGAGATGCGCGAAATGTTATTGTAGACGTTGTCCCGGGCTTCGGCCATGTCTTTGCCCACGCCTACTACCGCGAGCACTCGTCCCCCATCGGTACGGACTACGCCTTTGTCGCCCAGCTTGGTGCCAGCATGGAAAACCAGCACATCTCTGTCCACACTATCCATTCCCCGTATGGGAAACCCAGTCCTGTAATTGCCGGGATAACCACCGGAGGCCATGACAACCCCAACGCACGCCTCGGAGCTCCATTCTGTTCTCACCCGGTCAAGGTTGCCCTGCACCACCGCCATAAGTATGTCCACCAGGTCAGTCTTGAGAAGCGGCAACACGACCTGAGTCTCCGGATCACCAAAGCGAGCGTTGAATTCCAGCACCACAGGCTCTCCGTTAACAATCATTAGCCCGGCGTACAGAACCCCCCTGTAGGGCATGCCTTCCTCAGCCATGGCCTTCACAGCAGGTAGCAGAATATTCCCGGTTACCTTATCTGTCATGCCAGCCGAGAAGAAGCCCGGCGGGCTGTAGCTTCCCATACCGCCGGTATTGGGGCCCTGATCATTGTCCCCGATTTTCTTATAGTCACAAGCTGGCACCATGGCTGAGACGGTCCTGCCATCGGTGAAAGCTATGAGGCTTACCTCACGACCGACAATATATTCATCAATGACGACCTTATCTCCGGCGGAGCCAAACATCTTCTCACTCATGATACCGGCCAGGGCTTTTTCAGCTTCCGATAGAGAGGCGGCGGTAATGACACCTTTGCCAGCCGCCAGTCCGTCAGCTTTGATCACCACAGGGAAACGCTGCTCTTGGAGGTACTCCCGAGCCTCGTGATAGGATGTGAAGACGGCGCCTTTGGGACAGGGGATGCCGTGTTTTTCCATCAATTTCCGGGCAAAGGCTTTGCTTGATTCTATCTGGGTGGCTGCTTCGGTGGGACCGAAAACAGGAATGCCCAGCCCATCGAAATGGTCCACTATGCCTGAAGCCAGTGGAGCTTCAGGGCCCACCACCACGAGATCAACACCTTTTTCCTGAGCTGCCTTACCCAGCCCCTCTATGTCTGTGGGGCGGAGACTCAGATTCTCCGCGATAGCTGCTGTGCCTGCGTTTCCGGGGGCGGCAAAGACCCTGTCCACCCTGGGACTCTGAACAATCTTCCAGACCAGTGTGTGCTCTCTGCCTCCACCCCCAACCACTAGTATGTTCAAATTTCACTCCCGCGTGACGGTCTTCAGGGCACAGCCGTGCCAAGTTTCCATTATCCAGGTTCTTCAGCGTCAATTTCTCGCAGAACGGCACCGTGCGCCACAATACAGGCTACCGGCGCCAGCCGTTCTCGCCTCGAAGAGCAGCTATCGCTTCTTCTTACGCTTTTTTCTGTTCTTCTTGACACCCTTTAGCTTAGGTCGGTTCGCCATAGCATCACAAAGTCTTTCTCAATTTCTCGGCTTGAACCGGATCGAGAGTTTGAATCAGTCTCAGCAGCTCCGCCACGTGTTCCTTCTCCTGTTCGATAATACGCTCCAGTGCAGCAGCTGCTTCTTCGTTCTCCATGTACAATAGATGCTCCTGGTACTGGTTAATGGCCCGCAACTTGTACGCCAAAACATCCCGGAGTGCTTCCAGATCGTCCTGCATCCCCAACTGTTCGTCGCTCATTTCCTCGAAAGAATAATTCACCCTTTCACCTCCTTACTAATCTCCATTCTACGCAAACTTACAGACACCTTGCTCCCCTTACCATCCCCAGCGAAGGAGCCCCAACGTTCTTCGGTTCCTGCGTTGGCAGTTACGGAAGCCAAAACACTACCCGGGAATGAAGGCAAATTCAGGACCTATTCCCATTCGATAGTTGCCGGTGGTTTGCTGGTGACGTCATAGACCACCCGGTTGATATTGGGCACTTCGTTGACTATGCGGTCAGATATTCTGGCAAGAAGATCATGCGGCAGACGTGCCCAATCCGCAGTCATGGCGTCTTCGCTTGTTATAGCTCTGATCGCCATCAGGTAGCCGTAGGTCCGGTAGTCGCCCATGACCCCCACGCTCCTGAGGTCAGTGAGTATGGCAAAGCTCTGCCATAGCTGGCGATAAAGCTTGGCCTTCTTGATTTCGTTCATGAGAATCCAGTCACCAGCCCGCAGTGTCTCCAGTTTTTCCCGGGTCACCTCACCGATAACACGAATGGATAGCCCCGGGCCGGGAAATGGCTGCCGCCATATCATGTCCTCAGGCAGACCCAGAGTCAACCCCACTTGTCGGACTTCGTCCTTGAACAAATACCTCAGAGGCTCAATAAGAGCAAAATTCATCGTAGCCGGTAGCCCACCGACATTGTGGTGGGTTTTTATTTTGACAGCCGCCTTAGTTTCCGCAGACGTGCTCTCAATTACATCGGGGTAAAGAGTGCCCTGAGCCAGAAAGTCAATCTTGCCCAATTTAGCCGCTTCTTCCTCAAAAATCTGGATAAACTCGTTTCCTACCAGCTGCCGCTTCTTTTCCGGGTCCCTGACCCCCTTGAGCCGTTCCAGAAATCTATCGGTGGCATCTATATAGACTATGTCCATTTTGAGGTTACGCTTGAAGGTACTGAGCACTCTCTCCGGTTCGTCACGGCGCAATAGCCCGTTGTTGATGAAGATGCAGGTCAGTTTGTTACCAACAGCGCGGTCGATAAGGGTAGCAGTCACTGCTGAATCGACGCCTCCAGATAGAGCGCAGACCACCCTCCCATCCCCCACCTTCTCTTTGATTTTGTCTACGCTTTCAGATATGAAACTAGCCGGTGTCCAGTTGCCCTGACAGCCGCATATCTGCAGTACGAAATTCTGAAATATGGTTTTTCCGTGGGCTGTGTGAACTACTTCAGGGTGAAACTGCAGTCCGTAAGCATTGCTATCATTGCCTACAATGGCGAACGGGGAATTCTCACTATAAGCCAGAGCTTTGAAGCCAGGAGGCAGCTCAATTATCTGGTCACCATGACTCATCCATACGGGAAAAGATGAAGGAAGACCGGCAAAGAGAGGGCTCTCTTCATCACTTATGTGTAAGATGGTGTGCCCGTATTCGTGCTTTGGTCCACGAGCCACCTGCCCACCCAGCTGATATGCGACCGCTAGCATGCCATAGCAAATCCCCATAACCGGAAGCCGGCTCTCATAGATGTACGGCAGGGGCAAAGGAGCACCCTCGTCATAGACACTACCCGGGCCTCCGGACAGGATAAAACCGCGCGGATTAAGCGGAGCTATTTTCTCCCAGGGCGTGTCGTGCGGCACAAGCTCACAGTAGACCTGACATTCCCGCACCCGCCTGGCAATGAGCATGCTATATTGAGAGCCAAAGTCGAGCACTACTATGGTTTCACGCTCGCCCGGTGGTAGCTTAGGCTCGACTACCGGCTGCTCGCCACGCAGTTCTTTGGCCAGCTCCAGATAAGTAGAGACTTCTATATCGTCGCTGGTGGCAATTCTGCGGCTTTCGGACTTCTTCTTCATTCCGGACTGATGATGGAGGATATATTAGCTTACCATTATCCTGACGCGTTATCAACCGAGACGAGCTTCCATCATCTGTTAGTGGTATCGCGAGAAACCTTGATCGACCTCGATTTGTGGGTGTGAAGGAGTCCTATTCGGGCCCAGAACCTTGCCGTCCGACCTAACGTAGAAGCGAGGGATTTCTGACTTGGGTAAACACCATGCTATACTAGCGTCAAGCAAGATGGGTGTTAGCCAAGCAGGAATCGACCAGGGGGTCAAAGTCCTTGAGAACGGTGGGGTGATAGCCTTCCCCACCGATACAGTCTACGGTCTCGGATCTGACGCCTTCAATCCCGGGGCCGTGGCCAGGATCTATGAGATAAAAGACCGACCCAGGCATCTCCAACTCCCCTTACTTATCGGTCAAATGGAGCAATTCACTATCCTGGCCGATCCCGTACCGCGAATCGCCTGGTTTTTGGCGAGGCGTTTCTGGCCCGGCGGGTTGACTCTGGTCTTGCCCAGAGCAGATTGGGTACCTGCCCACCTGGCCCACGGTCCTACAGTAGCAATACGGGTCCCGGACCACCCTGTTCCTCTGGCTCTCATTCAACGCCTGGGAAATCCCGTAATTGGGACCAGCGCCAATATTAGTGGCCGGGCCACCACCCTCACGGCCGAGGAAGTCAGACAACAACTTGAAGGGAAAATCGACTTCATAATCGATGGAGGCAGGTGTCCCGGCGGCAAGGAGTCCACAGTGGTGGATATTACCCGTGAATCGCCGGTAATCCTGCGTCAGGGCATCATAGCGTCACAGGATATCGACAGAGCTTATAAAGAATACTTGGAGTTGAATAGTGGCGCGCATTGCTGTAGGCGGTGATCATCGTGGTTTTGCTCTGAAGGAGCTGATTATGCCCTTTCTGCAAGACCAGGGCCACAGCTGCCAGGATTTCGGATGCTACGATACCAATCCTGTGGATTATCCCGACATTGCTCAGAAAGTCGGAGAGGCAGTGGCTTCAGGCAGTTTTGACCAGGGCATCCTAATATGCAGCACCGGCATAGGCATCAGCATAGCTGCTAACAAAATAAAGGGCGTAAGAGCGGCTTTGTGCTGTGATGCATTTGCGGCACAACGAGCCCGTCAGCACAACGATGCCAATATCCTGTGTCTCAGGGGAGAGGACATAGAGACCGAGTCAGCTCTGGAGACTGTTCAGACTTTCCTGACCACCGCTTTTGAAGGTGGCAGACACACACAAAGAGTGAACAAGATAAAGGCTCTGGAAAGAGATTGGCAAGAGTAACAGCCGTTGCTTTCTTAGCTATGGAACCCGGAAGTCCGTTCTTTCGCCTGTCACGTCCCATATCGGTTTCTCAAATCACGGGATAACCTGGCTGTCAAATCCAGGGCCAGAGATGCGGCCTCGGACGATAGGCTCTTCAGGCCACAAGAAGGCGTTATAAGCCCTTGAGCTATGAGCTGCCGGAATTTGATCCCGTCCCTGATAAACGGAGTCATGGCTTCTTCCAGGCGGTCACGCAGGCTCGACAGCGATTCCTTAGTCAGGGCCTCTTCTTCGTTGGGGACTATGCCCCAGGCGATGCAACCGCCGCCCTCAAGAAAGGTTTTCACCTTGTCAGAATGGGTGCCCAGGGAAGAGGCATAATTGTAAGCATCAAAACTGAGAATATCGAGCGTGGTGTCCAGAAGGACAGACCAGTTGGTATTTCCGCAGCAATGCAATCCCTTCGTACCTTTGATTCCCTTGAACACCTCTTCCAGCAGAGCGGGCACTTTTTCTTCAGGAACAGGAGTGAACACCGAGCCCAAAGAGACCAAATAGGGCTCGTCAACAAAGATAATGGTGTTGTGAGATATTTGCCTCAGGGCATTCTCCTGCCACGCAGCTTTGAGTCTGAGGAACTTGGCCGCAGTCTCAGCCAGGGTCTCATCATAGAGGATGCCCAGACCATCCTGATCGGTAACCCTCAGTCCCCAGGTGATGGGACCGGTTACCTGCCCTTTGACTATTTCGCTGCCTTTAGCTTCGGACAGGAAGGCATGGAGCCCGGCAGCATATTCGGTCGAAATGCCGTATTCATGGGCCTTATCCTGTTCACAATCGGTGTGGATTTGCTCCAGCTCACTCTCAAAACCCGCTGAGGGCTCGATGTGAATTCTGTCCCCCTCCGTGACAATCCCCGGAAAGCCTTCACTGAACTGGATAATCATGTCCTCTTTGGAGGAGCGCCCCGGCAGTTGCGGCCAGGCAGGAATGTCAGGAAGACATTTCATAACAAGGGAACAAGCCTGGTCAGGATCCGTGTGAGGCATACTGCCGATAGCAGTAGCCAGACATCCAAACTCAACCTTGGCTGACATCTTTCTCCTCGCGTAAGTATTTGCCAATCAGCAACCCCAGCTCTTTCTTCTTTCCTTCTGGTATGTACTTGGTTCCGGTAACTATGGCATATTTGAGAGCACTGGCACAGGCACAGTCTCGTTTCTGCGGTATGGAAGGAAGAAGCAACTTGAGGACTTCCTTGATAGTATCAACGCCATTACGCAGGTTGGATAGAATCATGTCCGTAGTCACCGATTCATAATCCAGATGCCAGCAATCATAGTCCGTTACAAGGGCAAGTGCCGCATAGCAGATTTCTGCCTCCCTGGCTAATTTGGCTTCAGGCAAAGCTGTCATCCCAATAATATCAGCACCCCAAGAGCGGTAAAGCTCAGACTCCGCCTTGGTGGACAGTTGCGGTCCTTCCATAGCCAGATAAGTACCACCTTTATGTACCTTTGCCCCAACCCTGGTACTTGCCTGAAACGAGATTTGACTCAGAACAGGACAAAAAGGTTCCGCCAGGGAGACATGTCCCACTATTCCGTCTACAAAGAAGGTGCTGGCTCTCGCTTTGGTGCAATCTATTAGCTGGTCGGGAATGACTACGTCCAGAGGTGCTATCTCCTCCTTGAGACTACCCACAGCGACTACTGAGATAATCCTTTCCACTCCCAGAGATTTCAAGGCATAGATATTGGCTTTCGCCGGTAGTTCACTGGGGCTTATTCGATGTCCCTTGCCATGTCTGGGCAGAAAAGCAACCCTGACTCCTTCTAAGCTGCCCAGGACGATAGCGTCGCTGGGCTCGCCAAATGGTGTGTTAACCTTCACTTCCTCTACCCCTGTCATCCCTTCCATCTTGTAAAGCCCGCTTCCGCCGATGACGCCAACTCTTGCTTCAGACATTGAATCCCCTGCTCGAAATTTTGTGGCCAATTATAGCACAACAGTAGTACTCTAACCTGGACGGAACCAAACGAGACAGGCGATAACCTTTCGAGGTGTGGGGAACCCTTGAAGCGTCGGCAAGAGCCGACACTCCTATTTCAGCAACTCGGGAATAGCCTTTTGCCGTACGAGCCTCCGCGAACGGTTTGACGTACTGCATCCAGGATCCGCAGGCAACTTGTTTGTGAGAGAAGTGTGGATGATATAATATGCAGAGCGAAAAAATGTCCAGCAAGATTAAGTATATTATCGCTGCCGTCATAGTGGTGACGGTAACATTGGGGGTCAGTATCTGGGCTTTTTCTCTTCCCCCGATATCTAGCCCACCCCAATTCAATAACTCCACCGAGCATACCGACCCCGGTTGGACATTCCCATCAGGAAGCGAGCCGGCTACTGTTCTGCCTGATTTCCGCCCCGTAATCGCTAAGGTGAAGCCCTCCGTAGTCTCCGTCACCACAGAGACGGTCAGCTCTGATTTCTTCGGACATCAGTACACGGAATCTGTTGCCGGGTCCGGGATACTCATTGACGATAAAGGGTATATCGCCACCAACAACCATGTAGTTGAAAGCGCCGATAGCATATACATAGAGTTGGCCGACGGTAGGACTTTCTCCGCAAACATAGTAGGCACAGATCCTTTGTCTGACCTTGCTGTCATAAAGATAGACGCCACAGACTTGCCTCATGCTCAATGGGGCGATTCGAGCTCACTAAGTGCCGGTGAGTGGGTGCTGGCGATTGGCAACGCCCTGGGAGAAGGTATAACGGTTACTCAGGGTATAGTCAGTCGCTTGAACGAATCCGTGAATGTTGAGGGAATTACCCTCTACGGCCTCATTCAAACCACGGCGGCTGTCAACCCCGGCAATAGCGGCGGCCCGCTGGTGAACATGGCTGGCGAGGTTATAGGCATTACGAGCGTTAAGATCGTTGCGTCGGGAGTGGAAAGTGTGGGCTATGCCATAAGCAGCGACGTAACCAGGCCTATAATCCAGGATCTGATTCGTGATGGCCGCGTTACCTATCCCTGGCTGGGAGTAGGACTACGTACTGTGAACCCTCTGTTGGCTGCAGCAAAGGGCCTTTCTGTCGACAGAGGAGCGCTTATTGTAGAACTACTTGATGATAGTCCCGCGGACGCTGCGGGGTTAAGAGAGGATGACGTCATCATACGCTTTGGGGACCAGGAAGTGAGTGATGTTGCCGACCTCGTTCAGGCCGTCCGGCGCAGCGAAATCGGTAAAGAGATAGAAATAGTCTTCGTTAGAGGGTCAGATACCAGAACAACCTCGGCCCGGCCAATAGAACGCCCAACTCCATAGGACAAGCCCGCTTCATTCAAACCCCAGGCGCGATAGTCAGATCCTCTATGCGCTGGATTTGGGAATTTGGATTCTGCAGTTTCCTTAGGGTCTAGAAATCAGGACCTGGCTTCTGCCTTCTTGATTGCCAGGGAGACCTCGCTGTTGGAGACGCGATGCTTCTCAGTGTATGCTCCATCTGGAGGCAAACCCTCAACAAGCTCATGAGATAAGGTCTCCTGTTCAATATAGCCGGCAAAAGTGTTCATTACTTCTTTGACCAGCGGCTCTTCCGTCTGATAGTAGGTAATGATGTGATCTGTGATATCAAACTTGGCATTGCGCCGCATATTCTGAAGATGACGCACAAGCTCTCTGCTAACCCCTTCAGCAATTAGCTCGGGAGTCAATGCGGTGCTTACAGCAACCCAATATCTAGCATCGTTAGCCATGCTGTAGTCCGGCACGTTCGGAGAAAACTCCCCCCGTTCTTCCGTTGCAGTCAACACAACCAATTCCTTGACGTTTATCTCCTCCATTATCTCGGTGGCCAGATTCTGCAAAGCTTCTTTCTCGCCTTTGGTTTCCACCTTGACCACGGCTTTTCCCAGCGGCTGGCGCACTTTGATCCCTGCTTTAGCCCGTGCCGCCCGACCCAGACTGGATATTTTCATGGCTATTCCAACGTCGCTACTCAGCCGGTCATTGATTTCGGCCTCATCTGCCACGGGAAAGTCAGCCAGGTGCACGCTTTCTCTAGCTCCAGGATTAACCGAGCGAAACAAATTCTGATAGAGTTCCTCCGCCATATATGGCACAAAGGGAGCCAACAATTGAGACAAGACTACCAGGCACTGATATAGCGTGGTGTATGCAGCCAATTTGTCAGTATCGTTCTCACCCTTCCAGAACCGACGCCGGTTTCTTCTTACATACCAATTGGAGAGAATGTCTATGAATCCCTCAATTCTACGTGTGGCAGCCGTAGGATCGTAGTTGTCCATGAACCTGGAAACTTCGCTCACCAACCGATTAAGCTCTGAAATAATCCAGTTGTCCAGCTCCGTCCTGTACGTCCGCGACGAATGGGGCTTACGCAAATGCTCGCCTATTTTTGCGACTTCCTCACCAAAATCAATATTGGCGTAAAGAGTAAAGAAGGAATACGTATTCCACAAAGTGAGAAGGAATCTACGTCTGGCCTCTTCTAGCATCTTAACGGAGAAACGATGGGTGTCTTCCCCTGCGGCAGAAACTAGCATGTACCACCTCAGGGCGTCCGCACCGTACGTGTCGAGCACAGCCCAGGGATCGATTACATTTCCTTTGGATTTGCTCATCTTTTCACCGCGGGCATCAACCACGTGTCCCAAGCAGATGACATTCTTGAAACAAGGACCGCCGAAAAGCAAAGTAGAAATGGCGTGCAAGCTGTAGAACCAACCCCTGGTTTGGTCCACAGCCTCGCAAATGAAATCGGCCGGGAAATTCTGCTTAAACTTGTCTTCGTTCTCAAAGGGGTAATGCCACTGCGCTACCGGCATAGCTCCGGAGTCAAACCAGCAGTCAATTACCTCTGGAACCCGCTGCATCTTACCACCGCATTTGGGACAGGCAAACGTAATTTCATCTACGTAGGGGCGATGTAGATCCAGGGGCGTGGGCAAGCCGCTGAGATCTGACCGGCCCCTCAGCCCGTTCAGGCCACCGACACACTCATAACTATCGCAGGAACAACAACGCCAAACGTTGAGCGGAGTCCCCCAATACCTTTCCCGGGAGAATGCCCAGTCCACGTTGTTCTCCAACCAATCACCGAAACGGCCCCGCTTAATATAATCGGGGTACCAGCTTATCTCGGCATTGCCCGAGATAAGCTCTTGTTTAGCCGCGGTTGTCCTGATGTACCAGGCTGGCTTGGCATAGTAGAGCAGAGGGGTCCCACACCTCCAGCAGAAGGGGTAGGAGTGAGTAATTCTTTCGCTGCGATAAAGCAAGCCACGCGACTGAAGGTCTTCCAAAACAAGAAGATCAGCCTCTTTCACGAACTTACCCGAAAACGGATAGGTACCGACAACTGTACCATCCAGGTCCACAGGTTGAACGAAATCAAGCCCCTTGCCCATCCCAACCTCAAAGTCAACTTCTCCAAAGGCAGGGGCAATATGAACTACGCCGGTACCTTCATCCAGGGAGACAAGATCGGCGCTGATCACAGGATAAGTCAAATCATCCCGTGCATCCTCCTCGGCTAGTACGGGCAAGTTCAGACGCTGTACGCCGAAACTGTGAGGATTGAACAAAGGCTCATATTGGAGATGGACAAGATCTGTGCCCAAAACAGTTCCCAATTCCGCGTACCCTTGAAGTTCGACCCTGTCCACCAGCATTGTGGCCAGGATAAGATAGTCCTTGTCACCTTCCAACACACTGTAGTCCGCGTCGGGAGCAACCGCCAACGCCGTATTGCCCGGTAGCGTCCACGGCGTTGTTGTCCAGGCCAGGAGAAATGCCGGCTTACTCTGTACACGAGGGGGCGGCAGCAGAGAGCGGAGCCCTGCGCTTCCGTCAAGAGAACTAGACTCGACCTTGAACTTAATGTATACGGATGGGTCTTCAGTATCCTCGTAGCCCAAAGCCACCTCGTGAGAGCTAAGGGAAGTGCCGCACCTGGGACAATGTGGGGCTACTTTGTAGCCTCGATATACCAAGCCCTTGTCCCAGAGCTCTTTCATTACCCACCAGCAGGATTCGATGTAGCTGTTGTCTAAGGTCACATAGGGATGCTCCATGTCTAACCAGCAGCCAAGGCGTTCAGTCATAGCTTCCCATTGCTTGATATATTTGAAAGCACTCTGACGACAACGCTCATTGAATTGAGCCACGCCGTATTCCTCGATTTGAGCCTTACTGGTGACGCCAAGGGAGCTTTCCACCTCCAACTCAACCGGCAAGCCGTGCGTATCCCATCCCGCCTTTCGTGGCACATGATACCCCTTCATCGCATTGTACCGACAGATCACGTCCTTATAGAGACGAGACAGTACGTGATGAACCCCCGGGCTACCATTGGTCGTGGGCGGCCCTTCGTAAAAAGCATAATGAGGCCCTCCCTCTCTGATTTCAATGCTTTTGTCGAAAATCCTCCGCTCTTTCCAGAAGCGGAGGATATCTTTTTCCAGTTGAACGAAGTTGGCTCTGGTGTTTACTTCACGAAACATGGCTAACTCTGCTTCAGCAAAACGACCACCTTCCTGCTCTCCCCCTCACCTATGCTCTGAGTTGTTACATCGGGATCATCAGCCAAAGTCAAGTGAACAATGCGGCGTTCGTCAGCTGGCATTGGCTCCATAGTTATGGCACGCCGCCTCGATTTCACTTGGTCAGCCAGATATAAGGCCAATCTTTGCAGGGAATCTCGACGACGTTCTTTGTATCCTGCGACGTCAACTGTTAAGGGGAGCCAGACGTTTAATCGTCTGGTTACTAGCAGCTTCGTAATATACTCCAAAGAGGCCAGAGTCTGACCTCGCCGACCGATCAAGATGCCCAAATCCTCACCCTTGATATCGAATGCTATGGGTATCTCATCGGACAGCACTTCAACGTTGCCTGTTATGCCCAGCAAGCCAAGCAACGTGTCCAAGACTTCTGTACCTACTTGGACCACATCCTCTTTCACGGGCTCAGGACCGGCTTTCTCCGTGGCGATTAGCGGAACCACCCTTATTAGAGCCTCTTTGCTTCCTACTCCCAGAACCCCTGCCTTACCCTCTCTAACAACCTCCACTTCAAATCGGTCCCGGGGCAGCCCTAGCTCGGCCTCTGCCTTCTCTATCGCTTCTTCCACCGTTGTACCCGCTATCTCAAGCTCTTCCATTGATCTGGTCCCTCTTCAGTAACTTGCCATCGCCTGCGCTATGCCAGCTCACTTCTTCTTCTCCGGTGTCGGCCGAAACAGAGAACGAAAATCAAAGTAACCCCAACCACCGGTGAAGAAATACTGAGTCACTATGCCAATTATGTTGGAAACAGCCCAGAACAAAGCCAAACCGCTGGGGAACAGCAAGGTCAACAGGCCAAACATGAAGGGCATCATCAGCGTCATCATCCTGGTTGTGGACTGCTGCCTGGGATCAACCGATGGTGCCTGGCTCATCTTCTGCTGCACCCACATTGTGCCACCGACGATGATGGCCAGAATGAAATAGGGGTCAGGTTGTGCCAGATTCAGCCACAGAAACTGACTGCTTAATGGAATTGCCTCCCTGACCACCCCCCAGGAATAGAGATGACGATGCAAATCAAGTAAGTTCTCTGGCGTAGTCGCCAGAGCTCTCATGATGGACTGATAGAGAGCAATCCAGATAGGCAACTGGATCAGCATCGGCCACAAGCAGCCCAGTGGGTTTACCCCTGCTTCTTTGTAGAGCTTCATCATTTCCTGCTGCAGCTTCTGCTGGTTCTTGCCATATTTCTTCTGCAATTCTTGCATCTTGGGCTGCATATCCTGCAAAGCCTTGGTAGATTGAAGCTGTCGCCTGTTAAGAGGCCAGGAGACCAAACGAACGATAACGGTGAGGGCGATTATGGCCAAGCCAAACTGACTGAACAGAATATGGCTTAAGGCAACCAGCACATTAAGTACCGGGTCTAATATGATTAAATACCACAGGTCTAGCGGCGACATTGAATCTCATTCCTCAATAGTCAAGTCGAATTCCCAAATTATCCATCCCTCATCAATATCCACAACATATATCACATTATCATCCCCTCGAATATAGATCAGACCTTCGTGAGCATAAAAGGAACTTCTGACATCAGCATCAATTGGGATAGTATCCAGGGGCACTCCCAGATTTCCAGGCTCACCACCGAGGTCAAAAATATACACAGTGCCTGATTCATCGGCCACAATCAGCAGACTTTCCGTCAAGACTGGTGCAGACACTATAGGACTGCCGGCATCATATTCCCCGACCTTGTTACCTGTGGTTCCTTCAATAGCATAGAGTTTGCCGTCCAGACAGCCAGCATACACCACGCCCTCATTAACCACCGGGGCAGCCCAGAACCAATCATCACCCGGAAACGTCCATAGTGGCTCATCATCACCAACCTTCACGGCATAGAGGTTGTTGTCAAAGGAGCCCGCATAGATTGTGTCGTCATAGATCACCGGTGACGAAGCAAAGCCTGCTTGTGATTCAAAGGACCAGCCTAGTAGCTCAAGTGTTTCAGCGGACAAAGCATAGATGTGACCATCAAGAGTGCTGACATAAACAGTATCCCCATAGATATACGGCGAAGTCCATAGCTTTCTGTGTTTTTGATCCAATACCTCTGAACTAGCCTTGAAGTCGCCATGTCTTAAGTCCAGAGCATAGACCATGCCGTCCGAGCCGCTCATATAGATGGTCTCATTGGTCGCGACCGAACTACCCACAATACCTCCTATTGAACCACTCCTCGGGTAAACCCATCTCTCTACACCCCGATCCGAAGTCAAGGCATACACTTTGCCACCCTGGCTGCCGTAGGTGCCGAAGTAGACTAGGTCGTCCTCCAATCTTGGCGTGCTATATATGCCGGCCGAAACAGTCGACTGACCGCATGAGATGCCGCCCGATGGCATGGTGACTGCGTAAGACCATTCCAAATTTCGGCTGGATCCGTTTACCGCCACCACCCTGCCATCCGTTGTGCCAGCATAGACGATGCCGCCATCAAACGCAGTTCCTGCCCATCCACCTGCTGGCTGAGCTCCCCCCGGAACGCAGGAAATCAGGACCGAGGCAATAACTACAGCTACCACCAGAAACGCTAACTTTGCTTGTTTCATTCTCATAGACAACTAGGGTACCGGGTCATAGCCGCCCCTGGAGAAGGGATTGCAGCGAACCAGTCTCTTTGTTGCTAGCCAGCTGCCCCGAGCAAACCCGTATCTCTTGATCGCCTCATAAGCATAATGAGAACACGTAGGTTGGTACAGACATGCATGAGGAGTAACCCTCGACAGCGTAACCTGATATAGTTTAATCAAACCCAGGGCTAATCGACTCATTCGCTACTCCCCAGCAGTTGTGCCTGAGCTAGAAGCTTGGTCACTGCTCCCTCCAGCTGATGATAGTCAGCATCAACTGCTGCAGGCCGAGCAATGAAGACGATGTCCCATCCCGGCCTCAGCGATTGCAGCCTCATTATTTCCCGGAGCAACCTCTTTACGCGATTCCGTTGTACTGCCTTACCCACTTTCTTAGTCACAGAAAAGCCATATCGGCTCAGACTTAAACCGTTGGGCACTGCCTTCATCACTACCAGGCTATTTGCCCATACTTTGCCGTGTCGGTAAACGGAACTGTATTGCGCCCTACTCGTTAAAGACCAAGGCCCCTTCATAGGATGGAGTTAAACTGGAGTTAGCCTATACCTCCCCTTAAGACGCCTCGCCTTGAGCACTTTCCTCCCCTCCCGACTGGCCATTCTGGCACGGAACCCCAGGCTGCGCCTCCGGGGAATTTTCTTTGGTTGGTAAGTACGCTTTGGCATCGTTCAAACCGCCGAACGGGTCAAGCCCACGCCTCCCGTCTTCCAAATATGGCTTGGCGCATAAGGCAACATGGCGAGATAACGAGCTCGCTTAATAGCCTGCGCCAGTCTTCTCTGATGCTTAGCACAGGTCTTACTTCTTCGTCGCGACACAATCTTGCCCTGGCTGGTAATATAGCGAGACAACACAGAAACATCTTTGTAGTCGATTTTCGTCTTCCCCTTGCAGAAGGGACAGACTGCCGGTCTGGCCATGAAGCCCCTTGCCCCTCTTGCTCTTGGTCTTGGTCTTCCTATACGAGCCAAATCTTATCCTCCTTAAATTCAGTCAAACGGCAAATCTTCAGGCTCGAGGTCCCCTTCCTCACCCACGGGCATCGGACCCGCCCTGTCGAGAAAAATTACCCGGTTTGCCGACACTTCAAGGCTAGTACGCATCTGTCCATCTTGTCCTTCCCAACTTCGAGAGTGCAATCTTCCTTCTACATACACCCGCTTCCCTTTGGACAAGAATTGGTTACAGCTTTCAGCTTGCTTGCCCCAGGCGCTAACCCTGAACCATTCCGTTTCTTCCTTACGCTCCCCATCCGAGCCCATATAACGGTAGTTGGTAGCCATCCGGAAAGAGGTAACTGCCTTTCCGTTCGGAGTATACCTCATCTCCGGGTCACTACCCACGTTGCCAATGAGCATTACCTTGTTCAAGCTTGCCATGTCATTCGTCCGTCTTTACAACCAGATACCGCAGGACGTCCCCCAAGCCGCCAATCTCTGCTTCTAGCTCCTTAATCGCTTTCGGCGTCAACCTGAAGCGGGCAAGAACGTAATCAGCTTCCATAAACTTGCTTATAGGGTAAGCCAGTTTCCTTTTCCCCCATTTCTTCACCTCTTCCACTTCGCCACCCCGGCTACTAATGGACTGTGTCACCCTCTCCACGATTTGGGACACTCCATCTTCATCCAGTTCGGGGCTGACTATAGCTACCAGTTCGTAATCGCGCATAATCAGGCTATTATATCATAGGGAACGAAACGGCAACAAGGCATACCATGATCCGGGCATTGGCAACGGCCCAGCTAGAATGTGAAACGAAGCCGGTGCTATAATTCCAACGATGAGACTATCGGAGCTAGGAGAATTTGGCCTGATAAACCTGATACGCGGTATAGCTGCGTACGAGGATTCCGAACGTACTCCGTGTCAAGACGTTCTGGTGGGCATCGGGGACGACGCTACTGCCTGGAAAACCGAAAATCACATCCAGTTAGCTACTACGGACACTATGGTCCAGGATATACACTTCGATCTAGGTATAACTAGCTGGGAAGAACTGGGCTGGAAAGCACTGGCAGTCAATGTGAGCGACATAGCTGCCATGGGCGGTATCCCCAGATATGCGTTGCTTTCTCTGGCTCTACCCGGCGAACTGGAGGTGGAAGACATCACCAAGTTTGCCACCGCCATGGCACACCTCGCCAGGGAATTTGGCATGGCCCTGGTTGGAGGCAATATAGCTGCAGCTCCTAATATAGTTATCACCTTAACAGTCCTAGGTCACTCCAACGGAGAAACAATACTCAAAAGGTCAACAGCCCACTCAGGCGAACAAATAGCAGTCACAGGGTACCTGGGATCATCGGCAGCTGGCTTATCCATGCTCAAGAACAAAACCACATTGGATAACGAAGCAAGCAATATGTTGAGACGGGCTCACCTTCAGCCCATGGCAAGAGTTAGAGAAGGTCAAGTCCTGGTGGAACAGGGAGTAAGGACCGCTATAGACGTGAGCGACGGGCTTCTGGCGGACCTTGACCATATATGTGAATCAAGCAATGCTAGTGCTCAGATAATGGTGGAACAAGTACCAGTACACCCCATGGTCAAAGCAAATTTCTCCAACCATCAGGAGTTGGCTTTGCAGGGCGGAGAGGACTATGAGCTTCTTTTTACCGCCGATAATGCCACTATTGCCCGCGCGAAGCAGGCTCTAGACTGCCCCGTGACTGTAATCGGTGAGGTAACCAGAGAAGAGTCAGCAACACGAGTGACCGTAGTAGACAGTCAAGGAAATGCCGTTCCTTGGGAAAGAGGAGGCTGGGAACACTTCAGGAATGGAGCCTCTGAAGTTAAAATCACACAGCCCTGAACAAACTCAGCTTCTGGGAAATTACCTGGGGGAACTGGCCCGGGAAGCTGATGTTTTCCTTCTGGTAGGCGAGTTGGGAACGGGGAAAACCTGCCTTGTTCAGGGCATCGCTCACGGACTGGCCGTGAAGGAATATGCCTTCAGTCCGTCCTTCGTCATCCTTAGAGAGTACCACGGCCGACTTCCCCTGTACCACATTGATTTCTACCGCCTGGACAATATTGAGGAAATCGCCGACCTGGGACTGGAGGAGTATTTGTGCGGCAACGGAGTCTGTGTAGTTGAATGGGCAGAGAAGGCGCTGGAGATAGTGCCCCGTGACAATTTGCTTATCACGCTGCACTATATCCCTGCTTCACAGACAAAACGCAGTATTTGCCTGAAACCTCAAGGTGACCGGTACCAGACGCTGATCGAACAACTCGCAAGGAAAGGAAAATTTTGGCGGTAAAAGGAAATGCCAGACTATTTGGCTTCTGAGCGCTCGTTCCGCGTTCTCCAATTGTTGGTCTGGAGCATCGAAATCAAGACTCTGTCATGGAACTGACTATAGACACTTCGTCAAATACGGCCAGCGTTGCTTTGTCCAAGGGAGGGTGCCTGACGGCCTCCCTAACCTGGCAAACATCGCGGAACCATACGGTGGAGTTGCTCCCCAATTTGATTTCTCTATTACAGCAAGCCAGGGTGGAGCTAGGCTTCATAGAAGCAGTCATTGTGGCCAAAGGCCCGGGAAGCTTCAATGGACTCAGAGTAGGCGTGAGCACTGCCAAGGGGCTAGCTTTCGCCTTGAATATTCCTTTGGTTGGAGTAAGCACATTAGAAGCTGAAGCCTACAAATCCGCCTGCGTCGGATTGCCCCTGCGCCCTATCTACAGGGCTGGCCGCGAAGACATAGCCACGGCACTTTACCGGCTGACAGGCGATGAATGGCAACAGCTGGAAGAGCCCAATCTAACTACGCTCACAGCTCTCTGGCCTCGAATTAAGGAAAGAACCCTTTTTTGCGGAGAGATTCCTTCCAGCATTATGAAGGAAATACAGCGAAACCTGGGCAAGCAAGCTATGATTTCCCAGAGTAACGACCCATCCCGAAGCAGTGCCCTGGCCACACTGGGTTGGCGAAAATTCGATGGAGGAGAACAGGATGACCCGGTCACCATGCAGCCGCTGTACCTTCGCCCTCCTCATATAACTAAGCCCAGGGATAAGACGCCCCCTTTCGTTACGTTGGGGGGTAAAGCAAGTGAGAGAAAGAAGTGGAAACTCCCAAACTAGGCGTTGAATACACAGCGAGGCTCTGTTTTGCCTGCAGCCAGCAGAATCCTATAGGGCTCAAGCTGAGACCTGTCTACGATGGACAAAAGGTCACCGCAGACTTCACCGGCGGGGAGTTTCACCAGGGCTGGAATGATGCAATACACGGTGGCATCCTATACACCCTGCTCGATGAAGTAACTGCCTACGCCATGCTTTGCTCCGGCATTGATTTTGGTGTCACTGCCAAGAGCGAGATTAAGTTCAAGCAGGTGGTACCCATCAATGAGCCAATCAAGGCCTCTGCCTGGGTCACCAAACTGACAAGAAGGCTGGTGGAGACTAAGGGAGTACTTACTCTCAAGGATGGTACAGTCGTAGTCGAAGGTGATTTCCTGTTCTACGTCTGGCGACAGTCAAAAAAGACGATCCTTTGGGACATGGACGGCGTTATTGCCGATTCCCATTCTCTCCACTTAGCTGCCTGGCAGGAAGCCTTCGCCAAAAGGGGGATCGCATTCACGATTGAAGATTTTGCCAACCTCTTCGGCACCAGGAATGATTTCATAGTCAGCAGTGTTACGCACGGGGAACTCTCTGAAGAAGACGCCAGAACCGTAGTACAGGAGAAGGAAGAGAGCTTTCGACGTAAGGCAATAGGCAACGTCAAGGCATTTCCCGGGGCACTAAGGCTACTCAACATCATCAAGGCAGGAAATTTCAAGTTGGGCCTGGTTTCTTCAGCGCCCAAGGAGAATATCGACCTGGTCACCACGGAGCTCAATTTGGACGGAGTCTTCGATTGTGTCGTCTCCGGTCAAGAAGTATCGGAGGGCAAACCGAGTCCCCAGATACATCTCTTGGCTGCCCAGAAGTTAGGGGCGGCACCAAATGATTGCCTGGTAATTGAAGATTCTCCCCAGGGAATCCAGGCAGCCAAGACCGCTGGCATGAAATGCCTGGCCATAACCAGTACGCACCCTCGACAAAGGCTGGACAAGGCTGATAGAGTAGTTGACTCGCTGGAAAATGTGGACTTGATCACCCTGCTCACAAGGATTTAGAAACCAGACGGGACAGAAAAAGGAGATTCGAACCATGGAGAAGAGCCTGGTACTCATTAAACCTGACGCCGTACAGCGAGGACTGGCCGGCGAGATCATTTCTCGTCTGGAAAAGAAAGGGCTTAAGATCGTGGCCATAAGAATGCTACGCATGGATAGAAGCCTGGCTGAACGCCACTATGCCGTCCACAAGGGAAAGGGGTTTTTTGACGATTTGGTAGACTTCATTACCTCTGGCCCGGTCATCGCCGTCATCTTCCAAAGTGAGAATGCCGTGGAGATAGTCCGGCAAATGATGGGAGCAACCGACCCTGCCAAAGCCGACGCCGGCACTATCAGAGGTGACTTTGGCATTGATATTGGGCATAACTTAGTGCATGGTTCGGATTCACTGCAAAACGCCTCGGAGGAAATAGACTTGTTCTTCTCAGCACACGAGATCCTTGACTATGGCCGGAACCTGGACACCTGGATCTATTGAATCCTAACTATTGGGGTCGCCTTGCCCCACAGTTCATCCAGTTGATAGTAATCCCTCTCCATTGGGGCAAATATGTGAACAATGACCGAACCGAAATCAGCCAGCATCCAGCCTGAGTCAGAGCTCCCCTCATTATGATGAGGCATAACTCCTTTTCTCTTCAGTATTTCACCGATATCCTGCCAGATAGCTTCAATGTGGCGCTTGGTGTCTCCGGTGCAAATGACGAAGTAATCCGCGAAAGAACACAGACCCCTCACGTCCAGCATGGCAATATCCTTCGCTTGCTTCTCCGAAGCAAGTTCAGTAGCCAGGCGCGCTATTTCCTCCGCTTCCAGAAAGGCGATAACCTCCATTTAGATTATACCATGATGGCAGGATTTGACCAAGCCGCTCTTCCCATGTATGCTTCGCAGGCAATCGACAATTGTGAAACATTGGAACTACACCAAAATGCCACTCCGCCTGCGGGCTAGAGAGTGGAATTTTTCAACTCACAGCGTATTTGCTATAATATCGACAGAGGTAACCATATGCAAGGAAAATGGTGGCGTAGCGGCTTCTTCTACATACTGCTACTGGTAGTAGTGGTAGGTGTCGTGCTTTTCTCTTCTGCACTCAGCGGAGGGCCTGACGAAGTAACCCTAGCTGAGTTTATCAATAAAGCGAAGCCCGTATTAGAGGATGGAGAAGTCACGGAACCGCCGGAAATCGACACCATCAGGCAGGTTGGCGATATGCTGGAGGGCTTGAAAGATGACGAGGTCACGATTACAACGGCATTTGAGGGTAGTACCTATGAGTTGCGTACGTATCTGGAAGAAGAAGGAGTAAACCTGGGAGCAGGAGGAATAAAGCTTGACGTTCAAGCTAGTGGGGTTGACTGGGGCATGATAGCCCTGCAGGTCATCGTACCCATCGTGCTGCTTGGAGCGTTGTTCTACTTTCTGTTCTTTCGTGCCACCCGTGGTGCTGGCACACAAGCATTTAATTTCAGTAAGAGTCGTGCACGACTAAGTATCGCCAACAAGCCCGACACGACTTTCGCCGATGTGGCTGGAGCCGATGAAGCCAAAGAAGAAGTACAGGAAATAGTGGAGTTCCTCAGGTCTCCCCAAAAATTCCAGGCACTGGGTGGACGCATACCCAGAGGAGTCCTTCTGGTGGGGCCCCCAGGGACAGGTAAAACCTTGTTGGCCAAAGCTATAGCTGGAGAAGCCAAGGTGCCCTTCTACTCTATTAGCGGCAGCGAATTCGTGGAGATGTTTGTGGGAGTAGGTGCTGCCAGGGTGAGAGATTTGTTTGAACAAGCGAAGCGTAATGCACCATGCCTCATATTTGTTGACGAAATAGACGCCGTAGGCCGACATCGGGGGGCCGGCCTGGGTGGAGGACATGACGAACGGGAGCAAACCCTGAATCAAATCCTGGCCGAGATGGATGGCTTCGACACCGGCGTCAATATCATCGTCATGGCTGCCACCAATCGACCCGACATCCTCGACCCCGCCTTACTACGTCCCGGTCGTTTTGACCGCCACATAGTCATCGACCTCCCCGACATAAAAGGTCGCAAGGCTATTCTAGAAGTACATGCTAAGAGTAAGCCACTGGCCAAGGAGACCGACCTGGAGACTGTAGCTAAAGGAACGCCAGGATTCAGCGGCGCTGACTTAGCCAACCTCATCAATGAAGCGGCCATTTTGGCCGCTCGGCGCAACCGCAAAGACATCACATTGAAGGAACTTGAGGATGCGGCTGACCGCACTATGGCCGGACCGGAAAGAAAGAGCCGCGTAATAAGCGCGAAGGAGAAGGAAATGATTGCTTACCACGAAAGTGGACATGCCTTGACGGCCAGACTGTTGCCTAATGCAGACCCTGTGCATAAGATCTCGGTTGTCGCTCGGGGCATGATGGGCGGCTGGACACGCTTCCTGCCATCCGAAGACCGCTACTTGTGGACCAAGTCTCAGTTTGATGATAGGTTGGCCGTGAGTCTGGGCGGACGTGTCGCTGAGGAAATCATATTCGGTGAAATGACCACTGGCGCCCAGAACGACCTGGAGCAAGCAACTAAGCTGGCGAGGAAGATGGTCGTCGAGTATGGCATGAGTGAGAAACTGGGGCCAAGGACGTTCGGTCAGAAGCAAGAACTTGTTTTTCTCGGTCGTGAAATCAGCGAACACAAAGACTACGGCGATAAGATAGCCGACCAAATTGACGGAGAAGTACACGCCATTATCCAGCGGGCTTATAATACTACCAGGAAAATCCTCACCGCGAACAAAGAAAAACTAAAGCAGCTGGCCCAGGAACTCATGACTCACGAAACCCTGGATGAACCCGACCTTGACCGAATATTTGAAGGCCTGGCACCACAAGCAACCCCAAGCTAGGTCAAGATGCAAGGCTCGAGCTAAGAGGCCCGTCAGCGATTTGCAGCATCGTCGCCAGCTCTGGGTTCTCGTGTCGCACCAGTCCCTAGCCTGCTTAGCAGGTGGTTTCCTGACTGCGTCCATCACCATTACGCACGCCAAACAATAAACGGCGCCACGTACCGTTCACAATCCTTGATTTTCTGTCGACAAGCCAAGTCGTGCGGTCTCATAGGCGACAATTTCTTCGTCCAGCTTGGCAAACAGCGGCTCAGGCTGGCGAAGCTTCTGCCCGGGAGGTAAGAACTGAACTCGCCAACCCCCCTCTTTCACACTACCGTCAAAGCCAAGAAAGGAATGCAACCTTTCCGAACTATGCGGAAGAAAAGGATAGAAAACGGTGCTCAGCACCGCCAGCACGGAGAGGACAGTATAGACAGACTTAGCCGTGGTCTCTCTGTCCGTCTTGAACGTCTTCCACGGAGCCTGTTCATCAAGATAACGATTAGCTCCTTGCGCCAGAGACATGGCTTCCTTTACCGCCGCCTTGAACTCACAACGATATAGCAATTTATCCACGGCGTCCAGGGTAGCCTTTGCCTCATAGAGCAGGCTCTGACTGCCTTCATCCAATTCCCCTGCCGCAGGCACGACTCCCTCGAAATTGCGATAAACAAAGGTGAGAACACGATGAGCCAAATTGCCGTAGGTCGCTACCAATTCATTGTTATTGCGCCGAAGGAATTCTCGCCAGGAAAAATCGCTATCCCCGGCTTCAGGCATATTTACCACCAGGGTATACCTCAAGGCATCTGGATCATATCTTTCCAGGTAATCGTGAAGCCAGATTGCCCAACCACGGCTGGTGGACAGCTTCCTCCCTTCAATAGTCAAGAATTCATTGGCTGGAACATCGTAAGGAAGGTTCAAGCTACCATACCCCATCAACATCGCCGGCCAAATAACCGTGTGGAAAAAAATATTGTCTTTGCCGATAAAATAGAAACTCTTCGTATCCTCTTGCCAGAAAGCCCGCCACGCAGTATCATCCCCTTGCAATTTTGCCCATTCCTTGCTTGCTGATAGGTAACCAATGACTGCCTCAAACCATACGTAAATACGTTTTCGCTCAAAGCCCGCTTCCGGCACAATCACCCCCCAGTCCAAATCACGAGTAATTGCCCTGTCCCTTAGTCCTTCGTCCAGAAACTTCCATGTGGTGCTGAGCACATGACGCCGCCAATGAGCCTGCTCTTTTACCCAGGCAGCTAACTTGTCCTGAAAAGCAGAAAGACGCAAAAAGCAATGCTCGGAAGACTCAAAACGAGGTGGAGCGGAGCAAATGTAGCAGTGGAGCTCCTTGAGCTCAGATGGACTCAAGGGCTTGCCACATTGGTCACATTCGTCGCCTCGTGCCTTAGTGAAGCCACAATAAGGGCAGGTACCCTCCAAATAGCGGTCCGGAAGAAAGCGCTGGCACCTGGGACAATAGGCTTGCAGCATTCTGTCTTTGTAGATATGGCCCTTGTTCAGCAAAGTGAGGAATATGTCGTGAGTAACTTCGGTATGGTTAGGGGTGCCGGTGGTGGTAAACAAATCAAAAGAAATACCTAGTCTTTTCCAACAATCGGTGAATTGCTGATGATATTTGGTTGCTACTTCCTGTGGCGTGGTAGATTCTTGTTCAGCACGAATTGTTATGGGTGCTCCATGCTGGTCACTGCCCGAAACCATCAGGACGTCGTTGCCCTTGAGCCGGTGATAGCGAGCAAAAACATCGGCTGGCAGATAAGCACCGGTGATATGCCCCAAATGTAGGGGGCCGTTGGCGTAAGGCCAGGCAACACCAATGAAAATACGCTCGCTCACTGTTTCTCCAGAAGTTGCCTATTGTATATCACCGGCCGTCCTGTGCCACCGCCCGAGTCGAAGCCTCGAAACGACCATTGCCAACGATCATTCCTCAGGAAGAAAGGTGACAATCTGCTTTCCTTTCCTTGTACTGTATGTGCTATGACCGCGGCTCACGCAGCAGTCAATACAAAAACGTTGCTTCTCATCTTCCTCCCCGTCTATCATAAGATAATGCTCTCCATATTTGAGAAGGCGGCCACAACCATCACATTCCACTTTTCCTACAGCAATACAACCTCGACGCACTTTAACTCCTTTTCTCATATTTTAGCCAGGCTCGAGTCTTGCCCTCAATAACCAGACTAAACTCTCCTCTAGGTTCGGCAAAATGCTCTCTGGCCTGGCTCACCCTGCCTCGGAAGACTTCCTCGTGGACTTTGGTAAGTTCGCGGCATACGGATATTCTTCTGTCTCCTAGAACCTCCCCAATGTCATTCAATGCTCCTCCAAGGCGATGTGGTGTCTCAAAGGCCACCATAGTCCTCCGTTCATCAATCAGAGAACCAAGAAGACGTTGCCTTTGCCCTTGCCGGCGAGGCAGAAAACCGAGGTAGAGGAACTGGTCGGTCGGCAGCCCGGAGACAACTAAAGCGGCAATCACCGCTGAAGCACCGGGGACAGGTATCACAGAGATTCCACGCCCGATGGCAGCAACGATAAGCTCGTAACCGGGATCGCTAAGCCCTGGCATGCCGGCTTCCGCAACCAGGGCCAGGTCTTCTTGCTCAACATACTCCAATAAATAGTCAAGCTTTGCCTTCTTGCTATGCTCATGGTAACTCGTCAATGGAGTCTTTATGTCATAGGCGTTAAGCAAACGGCGCGTGGTGCGGGTATCCTCAGCGGCAATGAGCTTCACCTCCCCCAGAAGCCGTAAGGCACGCAGAGAAATGTCTTCTAAATTGCCTATAGGAGTACCGATGACATAGAGAGCAGGCACGACGTGCAATTATACCCAATCGCAACGGTTTTATCTACAGATTCTCCGGACTCCAGGCTGCTTCATAACCCGCCCCTGTCCTGAGGCAGCAAGCGATCGAAGAAGCTGTCACCCTTCGCTGTGGCTCAGGGTGACAGCTAAGCATGGCTTGACTTCAATGCGCCATGCTTGTATAGTTTGTGGCAACTCTTACCGGGTAAACGAAAATGCCTCGTCCAAAACTCAAAGATCTAGAGCGCACATATGGATTCGATGAAGTTGCACTTGTTCCCGGAGATATAACCGTCAATCCTGACCAGACCAACATAGAGTTTGTCGTAAGAAGTTACACCCTGTCCATCCCCATTCTAGCCTCAGCTATGGACGCCGTTGTTGACCCCGCATTTGCCATAGAATTTAACCGACTTGGCGGACTGGCTGTCCTCAATCTAGAGGGTGTACAAACAAGGTACGAAGACCCCGATGAGGTGTTCAAAAAGATCATCCAGACTCCTCAGGCCCAGGTTACTTCCCTCTTACAGAGAATATACTCTGAGCCTATCAAAGAGAAGCTGGTTACCCGGCGCATTGGCGCCATAAAACAGGCTGGAGCGATCTGTGCAGCATCCATAACCCCCACCAACACCAAACGGCTGGCCCCTATAGCCAGGGACGCTGGGATGGATATACTGGTGGTACAGTCCACTGTCACCACAGCCCGGCATATCTCCAAGAGCTATCGAGGGCTCATCCTGCCTGAGCTATGCGAGCAAATGTCTTTACCTATCATAGTAGGCAACTGTTGCAGCTATAGCGCGGCATTAGAGCTGATGAGAACGGGGATCGACGGCATCCTGGTCGGGGTGGGCCCCGGCGCTGCCTGTACCACCCGGGAGGTGATCGGCGTGGGGATCCCCCAGATAAGTGCTACTTTGGACTGTGCGGCTGCCAGAGACGCATATCTTAAAGAAAGCGGTAAGTACATATCGGTAATAACCGATGGTGGTATTCGCACCGGTGGTGATGTGTGCAAGGCATTCGCCGCAGGTGCTGACGCCGTAATGATCGGATCACCCTTGGCTCAAGCAACAGAAGCCCCAGGTAAAGGCTATCATTGGGGCATGTCACATTCCCATCCCGCACTGCCCAGAGGTACCCGCGTTAGAGTTGGCACTACCGCTCCCTTGGAACAAATCCTCTTCGGTCCCACTTCAGTCACTGACGGCACTCAAAACCTGGTGGGCGCTTTGCGCACCGGCATGGGAGTCTGCAGTGCTAGAACTACTAAGGAAATGCACAAGGTCAAGATGGTCATCGCCCCTTCTATAAAGACCGAAGGGAAATACCTGCAGGCAACTCAGAATATCCCTTGAGTTTGCAGAAGCGGAAAAACAGAAAACAAGGTTCAGGCTATATCCCGTCTTCTTCCTCATCCTCATCCTCAACCACGACCCCACCATGACGAGGCAGCGTCACCCCTACATCACCACGCCGACTCCTAACCCCTCTGGGCAGATCGTCAATCATTTTCCTCAGCTCTGCCAATGCCTCAACCGACTGCGCCGGTGAAGCAACTACCCCCTCCACTCCAGCTTGCGACAAGCTGGTCAGTTCAGCCTTAGTGACATGAGAAGGTAAAGTCATCATAACGGGCTTCTCCAACAGCTCCACGAACCTTCGGGAAACAAGCAGTTGTTCCACAGCGACAAAAGAGTCTCCACCTTTACCGCTAAGAAACACCCCATCTATCTCGAGGCTATTGAGGGCTCTAACAAAACCATGGTCCAGAGAAGGCTCTACCATCAAGAATTTGCCTACCTCTTCCTTGTGCAAAATTGCCGCAGCCGCCTTAATGTCGAGAACCAGGAAGTCACAGCCCGAACTTGCAAGCTCACTCGTTTCCTCTTCGCTTGCGCCATTAACAAACACCCCCAGAGGAACATCGCCTGCAGCTTCGACCATCTGCCTGACAACCTTGCCACTGGGTATCTGGTCGAGTACCAGGCCGGCATCGGCATTGATATCCGCCGTCGTTCTTGCCTCGTTGGCCTGTGCCCCGGACAGTCCCACGATAAGCAACATGGCTGAGCTTTTTGACTCGGAGGCAGAGGGACGAAACCCTATTGGCGCGCCTGACGACTTGGAAAGGCTCTCCAGTTTGTCAACGAACTTGCTCATACCACCTCCAGCCAGCGGTCGGATTCGAACCGACGACCGGCGGTTTACGAAACCGCTGCTCTACCCCTGAGCTACGCTGGCATTCAAGCTGGACCGACATTCCGACCGTCTTTGTGTCTAATCTTGCCATCAAGCCACCGTCAGTGTTTGCGTTCGATGTGGGTGGCAACTTCTCGTCACACGCAGCCGTAGCATCCACTTGCACGCTCCCAATTATATGGGAGTGAACATCCATTGTAAAGGCAATACTCGACCTAAGGCGACCTTCCGGGCGAGTCTATAGTCAGTACCTCGTCATCATAGACGGTGAGTCTTTCCATACCGGTTTTCGTAACCATGTAGTCGTCCTCCACACCAACCGCTCCCACATCCGGAAACACCAGCTTGGGCTCAACGGCCAGTATCATATTCTCCTGGAATTCCTCGCGAAAGCCAGGAGCAATAACCGGGTATTCGTCAATCTCAAGTCCAATACCATGTCCGACGAAGGCTACCTGATGTCCCTTATAGCCCATGAAATGGTCCTGGTACCCCCTCCGCCGGGCCATTTCTAATGCCTCCTCGTACAGCTGGGACCAGGACTTTCCTGGCCTAACCCATTGTTCCACGAAGTCCTTGATCTCTTTGGCAACAGAGTAGGCCTCTTGCAGTTGTTGAGATAGCTTTCCGATGACAAAAGTCCGGGTCATGTCAGTCACGTAGCCGTTGATCCCCACACCAAAGTCAATAATTAGAGGTTCATTCTCAGTGATAACATTAAGACTGGCTCCCTGAGCAATAGCTGGCGTGGTCCCCAGGCCACCCAGCGGGACACTCATGGTGGGAGAGGTGGTCGCCGTTTTGCCACAAAAGACATGGGCGGAAAACATTTCCTGGTTGTATCCCCGCATTCTTAGCAGACCCTGGTGCCCCAGGCGTCTGGCTAACCCTACCAGCATTGAATCAACCTCAAGTTCGGTCATCCCCGGCCGAATGCTTCTTTGGGCTTCCAACATGACCTGGCTTAGAATCCCGCAAGCCTTCCTGATCTGTGAAATTTCATACGGAGATTTAACCATCCGAATCTTTCTTACCGGTTCGGAGATATCGAGGAAATCTGCCTCCGGAAAATCTCGCTGCAGGGCGAGATAGTATTTCACGGGCAGAACATCCATTTCCAGGCCTATTCTGCCTTCAACCGAATAGCTAAAGTCAGAAAGGGCCTGGGCCAGTTGCCGGCTGTTTCTTACCGGAACAACCCGACTCAGTGTCGATTCCTCCAGGGCACGGTCGAGATTTCCTTGTACTGCCAGGACAGGTTCGCCTTCGGCGGGAACAAAAAGAAAAGAACGTTGAATAGTGCCAGCGAAATAGAAAAGGTCAACGTTCTGGGAGATCAAGGCTCCACCAATATCACCCTCCCTGAGCACAGCTTGAAA
>CAYSBO010000007.1:0-7731 GCA_964429285.1 uncultured Dehalococcoidales bacterium
GCTATGTATTTTGAACCCACTCAGATGCTACTGCGAATCCAGCCGTTGACCCTAGATACCTGGCTCAAGCTCGTTCCCATTGCGTTGTCCGTCCTGGCTGTAGTCGAGATACACAAGCTGTTTCGTCATCCAGGCTATCTCTCACAACAGCGGGACCCAGATGAATAGGGAAGAGCAGGTTCGACCTCAGTAGCGTAATAGAGCTGCCACCGAAGTACCGCCGGGTGCTTGCTTGGGTTCTACAGTGTACACAGTCCCCCCTTTGGTCAACGTACTAGCTGCAACCAAATCCAGCAAATCCTCTGCCCCGGGCCTTTTTCGTTTGTACAGACGAATTCTCCGATGCTGTGGATCAAATTGTCCCCACTGATGGACGCCTGTAGCCACGAACACTGTCGATACCCGGCCGTCGTAAGCCGCCAGAAGCACCTGCTTTACATCGTCAGTGGCCAGGCCCTTCGCAAGAGCTTCCTGATACCGCTCCAGCGCATCCATTCGCCCGCGTTCAAAACGAGGCTGCACGATCGCCCACGCCTGTTCTTGCAGTGTTTCCTCAGACAGTCCGTCTGGATTGCCTTTTATTCCTTCATCCAGCAAATGACGATAAGTGTTTGCCTCTCGGTAGATGGGGTGAAGGTAGTCAACAGCCGCGATAATCAGGGGGCTGTGCTCTCCGGTTAGTACTTCATTCAGACCTCGATCTACCTTCTGCAAATAACGCAGGATGCTGACCTTATCGTAGTCTTTGCTGACACCGTGGCCATGCGATATGGTAAGACCGCCTGGCCCTGTCGTGTGGAACTGATGCTGCTTCTCTGGCTGATCATATCGAAGAGCTTCAGCCAGCTTTGAGGGCACACTCTCCGGCGTTACCTCCCTCACATGATAGCGAGTGCATTGAAGCAATCTAACCTGGTTCTGACTCACAGCCAAAATATAGAAGACTCCATCTTCGCTGAACAGTTGAAGCAGTGGCTTTATGTGGAAGCGCCCACTAACCACTACTAGCTCCTGCAAGGTACAAGGGAGACGGTAGTACCGAAAGGTCTCCGGCGACAGGAAGACAGCCAGGCCATCCCCCTGGTGTTGCCAGAAATCCCAATCGGGTAATAATCGCTGAGCCGGCTCGAGAACCTCGCGTGCATCTGAGACGCGAAGCCCATACTGGACTAGTTGGCCCTCTGCTTCCGTAAGCAGGTTCTTGAACCTGATCGGATCCTGTTCGATGTCCCCGGTACGATGGGTGGGCATGTAGATGGACGCGGCCGGATTTCCTGGAGTTTGCACGATTGCCGCCAGTTCTTCCCTCGACAATATCTTCATATAGACATCTCCTATTGGAGAAGGTGCGCTCTTTTGCCAACGCTCCCGCATACTAGCTACGAGCTGCGCTGCACCGCCAGTGAGCGAATCTATTTTTGCTTCGTTCCTAGACTAACTTGCTTTCCAGGAAGGTTATTCTGGTCGATATTGCTTTTGCTGCCTGGCTTTTGCTCGCCGACTTTTCCAGGTCCGTAGCCAATTTCTCATCACCAATTACATCCCTGACCCACCTGCTGAAATCATTCTTTTGCTCAGTTACGTGATGAACATAGCTCTCGTTTTCCATTCCAGCCATTGCATCCCGAAGTTCCCTTAAGTTCCTTAAGGTCCGACCGTCCCAGCATCTGAAGACAAAGCTCTCTGGCACATCACCCAGTCGCTTCTGCGCTACATTCTTGGTTATTCTGGCCATTGTTTTCATCCCCCTTCGCATCAGTATTTGCACCAACTATTCTAATGCGCAGAATCCAAGTAGTAAATCCGTAAGATTACGGATATTGCCAGGAAACCAGTCCCAGTTGCTACAAATCGAGGGCAATTCGAAGAGAGGTCAGAATACTCCAAGACACACTTTCAAAAAACCACAGAGTTGGGATAAAATACACGGTAGCCATCTGGCTGACCCGATTAGCCCGCTACAGGAAACAGAAATGACGACGATTCTCCTGGCCGACGACCATGCGCTGGTCAGGCAGGGGTTGAAAGCTCTCCTCGAGGATGAACCCAACTTCAGCGTTATTGGGGAAGCGGGCAGTGGGCTGGAGGCTATCCGCAGGTGTAGCGAACTCAGTCCTGATGTTTTGGTGCTGGACATTATGATGGGCGATATCAGCGGAATCGAGGTCGCACGCCAGGTGAAGGACAACTGTCCGCGCACAGCCATTGTTGTTCTCTCGATGTACGGCGACAAGAGACACGTATTGGAAGCCCTGCAGGCCGGAGCGAGAGGCTACGTAGTTAAGAAGTCGGTTTCCTCAGAACTGATTCAGGCAGTGAAAGAAACCAGTATCGGCCGCCGCTACTTGGGGCCGTCTCTAGCAGATGTGCTAGTCGATGCTTACCTGGAAAAGGCGGAATCCGGACCGGCCGACCCCTATGACTCGTTGAGCAGTCGAGAGCGTGAAGTCTTGCACCTGGCAGCCCACGGTTACACCAACGCTGAGATTGCCGAGCGTCTATTCATCAGCCGGCGCACCGTAGAGACACACCGAGCCAACGCCATGCGCAAACTCAACCTGGCCAACCATACCGAGCTTCTCCGCTACGCCCTGCACCGCGGAATCCTACCGCCGGATACTTAAGCAGCGCCTGTCAGCAGCATTAGCCACGTCAAAGTCAGTAGCTTGCCCACTTCAACCCCAACAACTAGGCAGTTGTCGGGTCAAATTGAGTATATTTGCGGATGTATACGCTTACCAAGAGTCTATGAGATACCCTTGGGACGGTGAAAAACACTACTGTAGCTATAGTTGATGACCAGACAAAGGTCAGGCAGGCCATACGAGCAATGCTCGAAGCAGAACCCGATATCTCTGTGGTAGGGGAAGCAGCCAACGGCCTGGAGGCTCTAACACTGGTGGACGAAACAAGGCCCCAAGTACTGGTGCTGGACCTGGTTTTGGGTGACGTTAGCGGCTTTGAAGTCACCAGCCGTATCAACGAAAATTCATCGCCAACAAAGGTAATCATATTTCCCATCCACTGGGGTGGTAAATATGTCCTGAGGGCAAAAGAGGTCGGTGCTAGCGGCTATGTTCCCAAGCAAAGACCGCACGAACTCGTTAAGGCAATCTATGAGGTATCGGCTGGGGGAGTATATTTCTCCGACCACGGGTAGCTATAATCCTGCACCCCCCACGCACCCTACAGTGATCAATTGCCAGTAAGACTAGCCGTTGTTAGCCCCGTACAGTGCTTGCCCTTAACAGACAATTTCAAAGCCCGCGCCGAAAACAGACCATTACTTCAGCATATGGCTTGACGTGCAGCCCACCTCCCCGTGTATGATGCGTTATGTAAACCGGAACTATGTTGTAGTGGCCTTACCTGCTGGGCAAACAGATGACTTGCCTAAGAGAGCGTCTGTGTGCCAATATTGATAGTGGGACGAGGCTGGCGGACACAGTAATGAGATCCACATACACATAATGTCGCCTCAAGAGGCTACGAAGAAAGAGCATACAAATATGGTCAGAAATCGCCTACGGCCCAGCAGTGCGCCACAGAAGCGACTGGAGGCATTACTCAACGTTATACCCTTAGGCATTGTCATAATCGAGAGCCCAGAGGGAACAATCAGCTATGTCAACAAACGTGCAATTGAGCTCTATGGTGTGGACCCCAGAGGAATCCAAATGGAAAGCCATTCTACTCTGGCCATGAAGCTGTTGACACCCGACGGGGATGTATATCTGCCAGAGAGGCTACCGGCCAGCCGTGCCTTGCTCCATGGCGAAACAGTGCGCAATGAAGAAGTGCTCATAGAGCAGGCCGGCGGTGCCCGCATCTCGATAAGTGCTAGCGCCGCCCCGGTACTTGACGATAGCGGCAAAATTATTGCGGCGGTGGGCATATTTCACGACATCACCAGGCGCAAGCAAACAGAAGCCGCGCTGCTTGAACATCAGGAGGACCTTCAGGGGCTGGTGACACAGCGAACCCAGGAACTATTGAAGACTAATGAGCAGCTGAAGCGGGAGATGACAGAACACCAGCAGGCTGCCAGGCAGGTGCGGGCACTGTCTCTCAGACTTATCAACGCAGAGGAACGAGAGCGTCAGAGGGTGGGGCAAGAGCTGCACGATCAGGTTGGCAGTTCGCTGACCCTGCTTAAGCTAGCGACGCGCAAAGCGAGACAGGGCAAACGGGACAATATCCACGAGACGGTAGCAGAAATAGAGAAAATAGTGGACGACATATATGAAGAAGTACGCACTCTATGCCATTCCTTGAGACCGGATATGCTGAACGACCTCGGGCTCACAGACGCACTGGATGCGCATTTTGAGGAGTATACAGACCAATGTGGAGTCAAGGTCCACTTCAAGCCCGGAGGCTTGAATAAACGGCTTCCTTCTGAAGTAGAGATAACCGTCTTCCGCATTGTGCAGGAAGCTCTGGTGAACGTTGCCCGCCACGCAAAGGCAAGCGAGGTGAGTATCCAGATGGCTTGTCAAGGCGATAGGCTGCGTGTACAGATACGGGACAACGGTTGTGGTTTTGACCCCGCCGAAATGGAGTCACTGTCCAGCGGCATCAGTGGTATGCAGGGCCGTGCCTATCTGATGGGTGGAACGCTGACGGTTGATTCGTCGCCTGGGGTGGGGACCTGCATAACGTGCGAAATCCCCGTCAGCACGCACGGACATAAATCAGCGGGTAAATAAGAGACCATCGCTTTGATATCGTCTCGCGTCCCTGGTGACCGATTCAGCACATAAACAACGGTGCACAACAATTCTAATTTGCGCACTATTTCCTGCATTATTGGGTAGATTTACGGATACCTCCACTTGTCCACAAGTCTTAAGATATATTCTGTCGCCAATTGTCTGGCGAAAATAGCGCGGGAGGTGCACTGTGGAAGCATCGGCAGCCATGATTTTGGCTGGAGGGTGGGGGAAAAGGATGGGTATTCTATGCAAGAATAAAGCAAAGGTAATTTTGCCATTCGCGGGGAACGTACGTGTCATTGATTTTACCCTGAGTAACTGTGTTTATTCAGACCTGAGAGATGTTGCTGTCCTCGCCGACTGCCAGCGGTCTGCTATGGTGACTTATCTCAGACGGTGGCTCTCGATCAATGGTAGTTCAATCAATATCGGCGCCCTTGTGCCGAAAGCGGGTTCCTATTTGGGAACGGCTGATGCGGTTTACCAGAACCTTGATTATGTGCACAATCACGGTGACGACCTGGTGCTAATCCTCGCCGGAGATCATATCTACAAAATGGACTATCGACAGATGGTGACCTTTCACCGGGAGACGGCGGCGGACGTTACCGTAGCAGTGGCTACCGTGCCCATTGGACAGGCACATCGCTTCGGTACAGTCACCACTGATGCCACCGGCCGCATAGTTAACTTCGTAGAGAAGCCTGAACTACCTGAAACAAATCTGGTGTCTATGGGCATTTATGTATTCAGCAAACAGTTGCTTATTGAGAGGCTTACCCAGAATGCTCAATTGCCGATCTCGTCCCATGATTTTGGCCATGCCATACTGCCAGACATGGTGAAGCGGGACAAGGTACTCGCTTACAAATTCGACGGCTACTGGCGGGACATGGGCAACCCGCAGGCATACTACGAAGCTAATATGGAAATCCTGGCCCCCAAGCTTTCCTTCAGCCTGGACGGCTCAAAGCCGGTCCTCACCGGGTCGAGACATTCGCCAGAGGGCAATTCTCAACAAGGTTGTATACAAAACAGCCTGGTCAGCCCTGGGTGTACGATCAAGGGTCGAGTGTTAAACTCGATACTATCTCCAGGGGTCTGGGTTGAAGAGAAGGCGGAAATTAGAGATTCAATAGTGATGGCCAACGGCTTCATTGGGTATCACGGTGTTGTTGACCATTGCATTCTGGACGAAGGGGTGAACGTAGGCAAATTCTGCTGTCTTGGTTTCGAGAGCAACACGTCCCCAGAAGGACACACACTGACGCTGGTCGGCGAAGGGGCCACAATTCCCCCGTTTACCGCCATCTGCCGCAACTGCAAGGTGCTACCACATGTAGGGCCGGATGACTTCACGGGAAAGGTAATCCCTTCTAACAGCGTAGTTTCACCCAAAGAGACGCCAACGTTACAAACACAAGGGGAAGGAGGTATTCGCTGATGTCAGCCAAGGTGTACGTGCTCCTTGATTTGGTCCATGCACGAACTGCCCAGGTGACCCATATTCTGCAGAGGAAACCCGGTGTAGCTGAAATAGATGTGTTGGATGGACCACCCAGCATTATGATGGTAATTGAAGCACCGGAGAGGTTGAAGGCAGGGGAGTACCTGGTGAATGTTTTGGACTCTGTCGATGGCATGATTGAGAATTTGCGCGTGCTGCCAGTAGACAAATCTGTAGCAAAAAGTCCTGCAAAGCTTGAATGAAGGGTCAGAAGTTAGAGGAGGTGCAATATGAATGAATTAGCATACTACATGGACAAATACTTTGCCGAAAAGAACGACGACGGGCGTCACGAAGAAGATATGCATGGTCGACAACCACTACCTTACAAACACCCAGCAAAAGGGGGATACAAATACAGCAAAGTCTTGGTTCTTGGCAGCAAATGCTCCTCAACAAGGAAGATGACACGAGTGTAAAAACGTGCCTGGACCCGTAATTGGGAAATAGGAAAACTAAAAAGGAGGTGTAGTTATGTCAATGGAAAGATGGAGGCCAAGACGTGGCTTGACGCCATGGAGTCCGTCCGGAGAAATGGAGGACCTACAGCGAAGGTTGGAGGATTTTTGGTCGTTCTGGCCGTCACTACGGCGGTTTCCATTCGAGTCCAGGGAATGGGTACCGGCCATAGACATGTACGAGAAGGACGACAAGTATATGGTCAAAGCCGAAGTGCCGGGGATGAGAGAGGAAGACGTCGATGTCTCGGTTGTCGGCGACAGACTCACCATTAAAGGGGAGAAGAAAGCTGAAAGCGAGGTCAAAGAGGAAAACTACTACCGAAGTGAACGGTCTTACGGCAGCTTCTTTCGCTCGATAGACCTTCCCTCCGACGCCGACCCCGGTAGGATTGAAGCTAGCTATGATGACGGTGTTCTTGAGGTGACAATACCAAAAACAACGGCGGTCAAGCCTAAGAAAGTCAAAGTTTCGGCCAAGAAGCAAACGAAGTCACCAAAGCAAACAAAATCAACAAAGTGACGCTGCTGTCATATTCGGGGGCCTTCCCGCTATGGTAATGACATAGTGGACGCCAATATACAGGGCCTCTCCGTCTGAATTTGTGTAGGCCAGAAAGCTGCACAAATTTGGACGGGGATGGGCCACCGTCGGAAGAACAACACCGTCACAGGAGGTTGCTATGCAAAGTACGGGAGTATCTGCCCTTGATACCACCATTCAGAAGACCAATATATGGCTCAAGGAAGTTATGGACGAGCTCGGATCAGATGATCGGCACAGGGCATACCTGGCGCTCCGTAGTGTACTCCACTCATTGCGTGATCGACTTACCGTTGAGGAGGCTACCGACCTGGGGGCACAACTGCCCATGCTGGTCCGCGGTTTCTACTATGATGCCTGGAATCCGTCCGGTAAGCCAGTGAAGTTTGATAAAGATGAATTCCTTTCTGCCGTTGGAGAGCAGTTTGCCACTGAGCCTCAAGTGGAGGCCAATAAGATAACTCGGGCGGTATTCAAGACATTGGACAAGCATATCGCCGACGGCGA
>CAYSBO010000007.1:7831-30776 GCA_964429285.1 uncultured Dehalococcoidales bacterium
ATAAGATAACTCGGGCGGTATTCAAGACATTGGACAAGCATATCGCCGACGGCGAGATTGAAGACATAAAAGCCACTTTGCCCCAAGACCTGAAATGGTTCTGGCAAAGCCTGCAGGGTTAATCGGAAAGCTGCATTACGGCAAACAGCGTGTCCACTGCACTCTTGCGCAGGCTAATATACCCTACCAGCGACAACCTAACAGGTCAAAGCAAGGGGACACAAAGCTGACGGTGAACCATCCTGCCAAATTCTGGAGATAGGGGGATTCGAACCCCCGACCTCTGCGATGCGAGCGCAGCGCTCTCCCGACTGAGCTATATCCCCACAAATTCAATTCTACCAACACCGCAAACCAGGGGTCAATTTGCCCGCGCCTTGCCCTTGCATGTTAACATTGTTATACTGCAACCAAACTTATGACCTACGAAATCGTCATCGGCCTGGAGGTTCACACTCAGCTACTAACTAAAAGCAAAATGTTCTGCAGCTGCAGCTGTGGTTACGCCAGCGCCGCCCCCAATACCCATGTATGCCCTGTCTGCCTCGGTATGCCCGGGACCCTCCCAGTCATCAACAGGAAGGCAGTGGAATATACAGTAATGGCTGCACTGGCCCTGAACTGCACCATCCCCCAACATACCAAATTCGACCGTAAGAACTACTTCTACCCCGACCTGATGAAAGGCTATCAGATTTCCCAGTATGATGCTCCCATTGGAAAGGGAGGTTACCTAGCCATTGATAGCAATGGTGGCAGGAAAAGAATCAATATCACCAGGGTACACCTTGAAGAGGACGTAGCCAAACTATGGCACCGGGGGAATTATAGTCTCATAGATGTGAATCGCTCGGGAGTTCCCTTGATGGAGATTGTTAGCGAACCTGAAATAGCCTCTCCTGAGGAAGCTCGCGACTATCTCATCAAATTGCGAAGTATCTTGCGTTACTTAGGGGTCTCTACGGGCAACATGGAGGAAGGAAGCTTTAGATGCGATGCCAACATAAGCATACGCCCAATGGATACCAGGGAGTTTCTGCCCAAAGTAGAAGTTAAGAATATGAATAGCTTCAAAGCAGTGTACCAGGCCCTGGAATATGAGTCCCGACGACAAGAAGAAGTCCTTGCTGAAGGGGGTGAACTGGTACAGGAAACCAGAGGGTGGATAGAGGCAGCAAGCATAACGGTGACGCAAAGGACGAAAGAGTACGCCGATGATTATCGATATTTCCCTGAACCTGATTTGCCTCCCTTAGTGCTGGATAGGGCCTGGACAGAGGAAATCAGGGCCAAACTTCCAGAATTACCCGAAGCTCGCAGGGATCGATTTATGGCACAATACGGATTGTCGTCGTATGATGCTACTATTCTCACCAATTCCCGGGCCATGGCAGACTATTTCGAGGATTGCATCGGGCTAACCGGTCCCGGCAGGGCAAAGACGGTTAGCAACTGGCTCCTGGGGGATTTCAGTCGACTGCTTAACACTACCAACACCGATATCCAAAGTGTTAAAATAACCCCGCAGCATCTAAGTGAAATGCTTTCTCTGGTAGAAAATGGTACCTTAAGCGGCCCGGTCGCCAAAGCGGTGTTTGAGGAGATGTTCCACAGCGGCAGGACAGCTACTGAGATCACAGCCGAGAAAAAACTGAGCCAGATTAGCGATGCGGACGAAATACGGGGGGTAGTAAAGCAAGTGATGGCTAGCAACAAAGAGGCAGTGGCAGACTATAGCTCTGGCAAAGAGCAGGCTCTGACCTTCATCATAGGACAAGTAATGAAGGTCACCAGAGGGAGAGCTAATCCTGGCCTGGTGAGACAGGTCATCGTGCAAGAACTGGGAGGGAAGTAAATTGCCTGTTTATCTTTCTGTCGCTCAAATATTGATAGCAATAGCTTTGGTCGCCACGGTGCTGTTTCAGCTACGCGGTGGGGGCATAGGGGGTATATTCGGGCAGGCCGATTCCGTATACCGAACGCGGCGAGGAATAGAAAGTACCATGCTAAAGCTGACGATTGTCTTGATCGTTCTCTTGGTCGTTTTTGCCATTTTGGCCGTTACTCAACCCTAGTACCTGTAAATGAGTTCCATAATAACCCTGACCACTGATTTTGGCTGTGACGATGCCTATGTTGCTGCCGTAAAAGGAGCAATCTTAAGTACCAATCCTGAAGCCAATATCATAGACATCAGTCATTCTATCCAACCCCAGAATATCTCTCAAGGTGCTTTCATACTTAATGCAGCTTACCGTAGTTTCCCCAAGCAAACAATTCACGTGGCCATTGTTGACCCCGGTGTGGGTAGCGAGCGCCAGGGGATAATCCTGAAAACACCTTCGGCGCTGTTTGTCGCCCCCGACAATGGTATCCTCAGCTACATAATCGATGATCTGTTCCCCGTAGATACTCCTTCTACTCAACCTACTCAAGAACTCACCAAAGTAATATTCAAGACAGGGCTTGAAGCTGTAGCCATCACTGACCCCCGTTTCTGGCGTCATCCGGTCAGTCATACTTTCCACGGAAGAGACGTTTTTGCCCCGGTGGCTGCGGGTCTGTCTCTAGATATTTCAATCTACGAATTCGGAGCAAAAATCAACTCTCTGCACGTCCTTCCCATTCCAAAGCCTGTCCGTGATCCTGAAGGTAACCTGATTGGCCAGGTCCTGCATATTGACCACTTCGGCAATTTGATCACCAATATCAAGAGCAATTACCTGCTCGGCAAAGATATCGCCGTTGAGATAGCTGGCCTCTCTATTCAAGGGATCGCTGACTACTATGCTCAAACTGAAGGAGCAATGGCTATTGTAGGCAGCAGCGGTTATCTTGAAATATCGCTAAAAGACGGCAGTGCCTCTGACCACTTGGGCGCCGTGGTGGGAGACGAAGTAAAATTGACTGGACCGCCCATGTCAATTTGACCAGGCCGTCGGCCTACACACTCGTTCTTAGAGATTCTCAACTCGCCGTGCAGACTGTCTTGTGGTCGTTGTTCTAAGCACCTTCCTGTTGCACAGAACCACCCTGGCTGCCACCAAAGCTAAGATGCCCGAAGACAAAAGAACCCTCCTGTCAGTAGGCATAGGTGTCCAGAGTTGTTGCCGCCAGGAGTCCATTACCTTTCCCAGGTCAATGCGAGGAATCTGAAATCGCGTTTCGCCTGTTTCAGGGTCGTTTTGGAAGAATTTTACCTGATCATTCTCAAAGCTATTGTCCTGTTTGTCCTCGTAGTCCACCCACACATGTACGGGAGACGCAGTGACCTGAGAAGAAATCTCTTTCGCTTTCAGAACAGAGGCCAGTACCATAGCCCGGGCTTTGCAATCACCCTGTCCCCGCTCCACCACTTGCTCCACGCTAGGAAAATACCAGGGCATGCCATAGAGTTCCCAATCCAACCCATAGGATATTCGAGCCCGAATCGCCTTCTCTATGGCTGCAGGGTCCGAAGGAAGCTCATCCAATAGAGCTTCAACCGCCGAGGGATCAACGGCGGGGTTCAGGAATCTGTGAATACTTACGAACAGGTTTAGAGGATTGGGGTACAGCACGAAGAGAATCCAAAGCACAAGTATGAGAGGAAAATATCTCCGAAACACTCTTCGAAAAGCGTTCACAGAGCCTTCACTACGTTGCGGCCCGGTGCCAGTATCCTTCACCTTGCCAATGGTCTCCTCTTCTTTTGACATATAAAAGGGGTCTCCTAAGCGAACTAGCGACGATCTGTAAGGATACTACACTGAACTTAAGGTGTATTCGTCTATTCCTTCTTCCTACTCTTGTCAACCTCTATCTTCCGCAAAGCCTTCTCATCCAGGCCGAAGTGGTGGGCTATTTCGTGGAGCACTACTTCCCTGATCTTTGCTTCAATCGCATCGTCAACCCGGCACTGTTCTTCTATGGGCTTTTGGAAGATGCTTATCTTGTCGGGCGGAACCAATCCATATCTTCGTCCTCGCCTCGTTTGAGGCACACCCTGATAAAGACCGAGTAACTGGTTGGGGTACCTGTGTCTAGTTTGTCTCAGCTGCCTGCGTGTCGGCCAGTCTTCTACCACGATATCAACGTTTTCCAGTTTGGAGTGAAACTCCGCTGGCAGACTATCCAGCGCTGTGGTCACCAGAGCTTCAAATTTTTCTCTTTGCATAACCGGAAATCAGTCATTGTCATATTCCTATCGTCACTTTACCACGCAAGGCCGCTAGCTGACAAACAGATGGCCAGCGATGATATGGTCAGTACGCTATGTCCCAACGTCGTATTCACAACGTATTATTGTGTAGTACATGCTGCTGTCCATGTGAGTCTTCTTGACGAAGGATCATAAATAGGATAGGCTATTGGCTTAATTCTGAAACCACGGATTCTCGATCACAGTGCCACGGTATCGAGGAGTATCACAACCTTTGAGACCTGTACTAGAAACACTCCAAACATCAGTCTTGCACTCGGTATCTAATATTGTCATCAGAGTCAGTCTATGACGTCATGGAAATCGTACGAGAGCTAGCCAGTCTATCCCCTGAGAAGGAAACCATCGTTACCATAGGCGTGTTTGACGGTGTCCATGCGGGCCACCGATACTTGCTGGAAAAACTGCGGCAGCAAGCAACAAACAGGAGTTTACTTAGCGCAGTAGTCACCTTTGACCCTCATCCTCAATCGGTACTTCATCCCAATAAACCGCTCGCCTACCTCAGCAATGTGGAGGACAGAATCAACAATCTTAAAGCGTTAGGCATTGACGTAATCGCGGTGCTCACTTTCTCCTCCGAGGTAGCCCAGCTAACTGCCCAGGAGTTCATGTCTTTAGTTAAGGAACACCTTAAAATGCGTCGCCTTATGGTGGGTCCCGACTTCACTTTGGGCCGGGAACGACACGGCAATGCCCAGCTGCTTCGTGCATTGGGACGAGAGATGAAATTCAGCGTCGAAATCATCCCACCCTACAGGATCAATGGTGAGGTCGTCAGCAGCACTCTCGTCCGCCAGGCATTAGCACAGGGCGATATGGAAAAGGTAAGAAGGTTAATGGGACACTACTTCCGCCTCTCGGGCAAGACCATCACCTCCGATAGGCGTGGGCGAGTTTTGGGATTTCCTACCGCCAACCTGGACATAAAGCCGCAACAAGCATTACCGGCCAACGGGGTCTATGCTACCATTACCCAAATAAATGGCAGAGAATTCCCTTCGGCAACCAATATTGGCACCCGGCCCACCTTCGGAGGAGGAAAGAACCTGCTGGAAACCCACTTGCTGAACTACGATGGGGATTTACACGGCAGAGAGATAAAGGTAGAATTCGTGAAAAAACTCAGAGATGAGCAACGCTTTCTGTCTTCTGAAGATCTCAAGGCCCAGATTGCAAGAGACGTTCGACAGGTTGCAGCGATTTTCGCTAAAGGCTTGAAATGACCGAATCGAAGTTTGCTTCCATATTGAAACGAGGCGTAGCCGAAATCATTGTTGAGTCAGAGCTAAGAGACCTTCTGAAATCGGGAAGGATTCTGAATCTCAAGCAAGGTTTCGATCCCAGCGCCCCCGATATTCACCTGGGACATGTTGTATGCCTCAGAAAGCTACGTCAATTCCAGGATCTGGGACATAAGGTTACTCTTATAGTCGGGGACTGGACCGCTAGGATCGGTGATCCCAGTGGACAGTCGGCCACCCGACCGATGCTTTCCCCTACCGAAATTGAGACCAATGCTCAGACTTACATGGAGCAATTTTTCAAAGTGGTGGACAGGGCAAAAACAGAGGTTAGATGGCAAAGCGAATGGTTTTCTCAATTTGACCTGAGTGAAGTCATTAGACTTACCAGCAAGTTTACCGTAGCCCAGCTCCTGGCCAGAGAGGATTTCAGCAAGCGGTACGATTTGGGGAACCCCATATCTCTAACCGAAATGCTCTATCCCCTGCTTCAAGGCTATGACTCCGTAGTTATCAACGCCGATGTCGAATTCGGTGGTACTGACCAGAAATTCAACTGCCTCATTGGCAGACAACTACAGCAGAGCATGGGCCAGCCCCCTCAGCAGGTTTTCCTCCTTCCCATCTTGATTGGCACCGACGGTACTCAGAAGATGAGCAAGACGTTGAAAAACCACATAGGCATTACTGAGCCGCCGCATGAAATATATGGCAAGGTGATGTCCGTGCCCGACTCCATTATCTTAGACTATTTTGAGCTTGTGACCGACGTCCCTGAAGAAGAAATCGCTGAGTTCAGGAAGCAATTGCAGACCTGTTCCGTTAACCCCATGGACCTTAAGAAACGACTGGCTCATGAGATTGTGCGACAGTTCCACGATGCACAAGCAGCCGATGAGGCACAGGAACATTTCACCCACATATTTCAGAATAGGAAGGCACCAGAGGAAATTCCTGAATATGCTTTCGCCGGTAGGCCCATCGGGGACGGATTATTCCAGCTCGACATAGCTCGACCCCTGGTCAGAGAAGGAGTAGTTAAGGGTATTGGCGAATTGAAACGCCTGCTTGCCCAGAATGCGATCGAAATAGATGGCAAGAAAATAACGAGTACCACTGTCAGTGCCTACAAAGGCAGCATCATAAAGATAGGAAAACGGCGCTTCGCCAGGATTGCCATTGAATAGTCGGCACTCTTATGACGCTGTGAACTCAAGATATGAAGCGAATAACCAGGAGTAAACAAGACATGCAGCTACGTATCCCGGGACCGACACCCTGTCCGCCACAAGCCCTTCAGGCCATGAGCCGGCAAATGATGAACCATCGAGGGGAAGAATTTGCCGATATTCTAGAGTCAACCACGGAGAAGCTCAAACTGATATTTCAGACCAAAGGAGATGTTTTCTTGCTTACTGCTTCGGGCACCGGCGGCATGGAAGCAGCGATCGTGAATATTTTGTCGCCAGGTGACAAGATTTTGTCTGTCTCCAATGGATTCTTCGGTCGCCGATTTAGCGATATTGCCGAAAATTATGGCGCCGAAGTAGTCCATCTTGATTTTGAATGGGGCAGACCAGTCGACCCTGACGCAATAATTGAGGCATTAAGGACAAGCAGTGACATTAAGGCATTGTTGGTAACTCATAATGAAACATCGACGGGAATGACCAACAACCTTGCCGAGATAAGCAGAGTAGCCAAGACGTTTGATAAGCTTCTGCTGGTCGATGCCATCTCAAGCCTGGGGTGTATCAATCTGCCTGTCGATGACTGGAATTGCGATGTAGTAGTTACTGCTTCGCAGAAAGGATGGATGGTTCCTCCGGGGATAGCAATGGTAAGCGTAAGTCAACAAGCCTGGCAAGCTCATGCTCAAGCCAAAATGCCGCGTTACTACTGGGATTTCAGCAAAGCCAAAGACTATTTCCAGAAAGGACAAACCCCCTGGACACCGGCTGTCTCTGTTTGCTATGCCCTCAATACTACTCTTGATTTGATGTTGGCCGAGGGACTAGATAATATATTCGCTCGGCATGCTCAGGTAGGTCAGCTAACCAGAAACGGTGTGAAAGCGCTGGGCTTGTCTCTCTTCCCTGATGAAGACTATGCCTCCAATACGGTGACAGCGGTTAATGCGACCGAGACAATTGATGTCTCCAAACTCATTCGCGTACTCCGAGAGGAATATGAGGTAGTCATTGCCGGAGGACAACAGAAACTGGCGAGTAAGATCTTCCGTATTGGACATCTCGGATCTGTGTCTGATCACGACATTGAGTCAGTCTTGGAGGCAGTAGGCAAGGTATTGCCACGAGTGAAGAAAGACTGAGGGCCACGACTGTAAGTTCTCGACCCTCTGCATGCAGTCTCTAGCTAGACAATAAGATTTCGGATCCATACTTGAGATGATGAGAGTCCTGGTGGCCGACCCGATAGCAGAAGAGGGAATACAATCCCTTCGTAGCTATGCACAAGTAGATATCCAAGCAAATCTCACGCCTCAGCAGCTCAGAGCCATAGTAGGCCAGTATGATGCTTTGATTGTGCGTAGTCAAACTCTTGTAGGAGCGGAGGTAATTAAATCAGGGGAGAAACTCAAGGTGATCGGCCGAGCCGGAGTAGGTACCGATAATATCGATGTGGACGCTGCTACAAGGAAGGGCATTGTTGTAGTCAACACGCCTACAGGCAATACTGTGGCTGCGGCGGAGCACACCATCGCCCTTATGCTTGCCCTGGCACGACACGTGCCCCAGGCAAATAGCCGCCTCAAATCAGGCAGATGGCAGCGCGAGGAAATGATTGGCGCTGAACTAAGAAACAAAACACTCGGCATCATCGGCCTGGGTAATGTAGGTTCTGAAGTGACCAAGCGGGCCCAGGGCTTTGAAATGCGTATAATTGCTCATGATCCGTTTGTATCGGAAGACTATGCCCGCAATCTGAAGGTAGACTTGGTACCCCTGGACCAGCTTCTCAAAGAATCTGATTTTGTCACCCTCCACGTGCCTCTGACCGCAGCTACTAAGAAACTAATCGGAAACAAAGAGTTGGCAAGACTGAAGCCTACGGCTCGGATAATCAATTGTGCCCGGGGCGGGTTGATTGATGAGGAAGCCGTGGTCAAAGCGATTAGGGCTGGCAAAATAGCTGGTGCTGCTTTCGACGTGTTCAGTAACGAACCGCTAACAGATAGCCCTCTATTCAAAGAGGACAAGATAATCGTTACTCCTCACCTAGGTGCTTCTACAATAGAAGCCCAGACTGGCGTCGCTCGAGATATCGCTGAAGAAGTCTTGGCTGTGCTTCAAGGACGATTTAGCAAATACGCGGTTAATGCACCACACATAGCACCCGAATTGACACCTTTTATGAGAGTAGCTACAGCCATGGGAAGTCTTGCCAGTCAACTGATGGAGGGCCAAATAGATACAATACACATCACGTACAGCGGCGCAGTAAGCAACTACGATTGCAACCCTGTCAAGACGGCGCTGATCAGCGGGTTACTGCAACAGGTAAGCGAGGAAAGAATCAACCTGGTCAATGTTAGTCTTGTCGCTGCTCAGCGCGGCTTGAAGATCAGCGAGGAAAAAGAGGTGGTCTGCCAGAATTATTCCAATTTGCTCACTCTAGAAGTCAATACCACCATTGGAACTACTACAATATCAGGGACCATTAGAGATAACGAAAGCCATATCGTCCAAGTCAACAACTTCTGGATGGATATTGTGCCTGCAGGAGGTTATTTCCTGTTTTGTGACCACCTCGACCAGCCTGGGCTTGTCGGTGCCATTGGTAACATAACCGGCAAAGCCGATATCAACATCAGTTCCATGCACCTCTCTCGACTTCAACCACGGGGAAAAGCACTCATGATTCTGGCTCTTGATGAGCCCCTCGACGAAGAGCACCTGCGAGAGATACGCATGCTTCCTGGCATCTACACAGCTAAACCAGTGAAGCTGTGAACGGTTTTCTCTACAAACGCACTCAGTCCAGAGGATTGATGATTAGACCAGTGGGAAGCTTGGGGTAGAAGTAGGTTGATTTGCTTGGCAACCTGTCTTGAGCATCAGCAACAGCCCTGACCATTTGCGGCTGCGGAGGATTCAATAGGAAAGCTAGTTGATATTTCCCTTCCTTTATCTGCCGATAGGCTTCTTGCAAATCCAATGTATACGCAACATCTTCCTTCGAATGCAGACCCAGCATCCTGTCCAGAATAATATGATTAAGGATACTAACGTTGAACTCCCGATAAGCTTGACCCCTGTTGACGGGCATCATGTCCTGAAGGGAGATACCTTCTCGCTGCCTTAGTATCACCAATGAGCCATGTTTCAGACCAAGGATGCCCAAACAGCTATTAGCTGGTAGCTCGCAGTTGCCGGCTTGCAGGGGAACAGGGTCAAGAACAAAGAAATCCTTGAGTCGGCGCGTCAGCTGCTCCATTACGGTAGGGCGTACGCCACGCACCAGTCTATGCAGGGGCAGAATAACCAGTCCTGGATCAGCAAAGTCGACTAATTCCATCATCACATAGTTGAAAGCCTCCTGGCCGGGCACAGATTGGTTCCCTTCGTTGACGGTGCCGGAGGGCTCATGGGAACCGGGTTGCTCTTTTGCTCTCTCCTGTTGGTAAGCCAGTGCTGTCTCGTAGCGATGATGCCCGTCGGCAATGTAAAGGCGACGAGGAGATAGAGCCCGGCTCAGCTCCAGCCTGATATCCGGATCAGTTATCGCCCATACAGTATGAGCCTCCTTCGAATCCACGAGAGTGCTCTGCGTTGCCGGCAACGACATCAGTGGTTCCTGCTGCATTACATGGGAAAACATCGGGCCAAGTTCCCACTCAGAACCGTGATACAGACAAAGCAAAGGGCTGAAGTTTGCCCGACAAGCTCGCATCAACTGAAGGCGGTCGCTTCTAGCCTTGGGAAATGTCTCTTCGTGAGCATATATACCGCTGCCCAAAGGTTCAAGCCTAACACGAGCCACCAAGCCACGCCTCGTTCTTTTCCCCAGTGAATACTCAAAATGATGGTCATGCAAATAGAAGCTCGGTGTCGTATCAAGCTGAAGGATCCCCTCTTTCAGCCATTGCCGAAAGGTGGTAGACGCTCTCTCATAGCTGTCATCGGTGGATTCCAAGCTCTCAGCAGGGGATTCCAGACGAATAGCATTGTAATCGCTCTTGCTGTAACAAAACCGTTGCTCTTCCGGCGTGATAACATCGTAAGGAGGGCAAAGGACCCGACCTAGATCCCCAACTACCCTTTGATTGTAGCGTACGCCTCGAAACGGAGAGACTTCCATCTACTCAAAGCTCGAATTCTTGAGGCCCCCAGCAAATCCAGTATTCCGAGTTGCAGTATTAGACTGGACTCCATGGGGAAAATGTCAGTCGGCTGCCAAATTTAGCCGGGACCAAGTACTTGTGAAACTATCTCGCTAACTTCTTTCCCGTCGGCTCTGCCTTTGAGTCGAGGCATCAACTGAGACATCACTTTGCCTTTGTCGCTGGGTCCCCTTGCACCGGTTGAATCGATTACCTCACGCGCCACCTGGGTCACCTCCTCTCGGCTCATCTGCTCAGGAAGATAACCCATAAGAACAGTCAGCTCTGCTTCTTCCTGTGCTACCAGATCACCACGATTCCCTTGTTTGAATGCCTCGATGCTGTCCCGACGACGTTTCACTTCCTTGCCAACAACATCGAGCACCTTGTTATCATCAGCAGGCTTCTGCTGCGCAATTTCGGCATTCTTGATTTCGGACAGGAGCAACCTGAGCGTAGAGATTTCTACTTTCCGTTGTCCCTTGACCGCCTGTTTAAGAGCTTCTTGCAGGCTATCCTTCAGCGCCATTTCTTACTATCTATCTGGAACTCTTCCGTCTTTTCGCTGCCGCCTTCTTCTTCCTCTCCACACTGGGTTTCTCATAATGCTTGCGGCGCCGAACCTCCGCCAGGATACGGTCTTGCTGCACCTGCCGGTTGAATCTACGCAGTAGGGCCTCGAAACTCTCGCCAGAACCAAGCTTCACGTCAGCCATATCAAAACAACGTATTTTACCCCGCTGATCAAACTGTGTCAATTATGCGATTCCAGTCATCCAGAATCTAGCAGAAGCCCCGCAACAGAGTCGCCGCCCTACCCCACACAGGATCCGCCCAACACAAGAAAAGGACACGATGCATTCAGTGCTCCTACATTGGAAAGGTTGCAAAAGGCTCTGATTTTATATAGGCTTACCTCTAGGCGAAACATATTAGTTCTCAGGTGTTAACGACCTTCTAGGTTCTCTTGATCGCAATTTGGAATCCACGGTTACTCAAGCGAGGTGACTGACAATGAAGAAAGACGATGGGCTTAACAAAGTTGTCGGTTCTGCTAGCCCAGACCTGAATCCATCCGATCAGGCCAGTAATGTTGAGAAATACTATGACGACCTTCTGGCTTTGAGCCGGGTCTCGGCGGCCATCAGCGGTTTGCATGATTTGGATGCTATTCTCAGGATTGGCCTGGAGAATGTACTCAACATCGTGAATGGAACTGTTGGGGGGATTATGCTGCTGGACGAGGCGGGTGAGATGCTCCTCTATCGTGTTTATCATGGTCTGTCTGACAAATATGCCGAGGAAATGCGTCTCAGGCTCGGCGAGGGAATCGCAGGGAAGGTAGCACAGAGCGGCAGGTCAGTCCTACTGGAGGATATATCAGCAGAATCTGATGCTGCCCGCATCGACCTGGTAACCCTGGAGGGTTTAAGGGCATTCGTTAGCGTGCCTCTGCGAGCCAAAGACAATGTGCTGGGAGTGATGAATGTTGCTAGCCACGTACCGCATCGCTTCACCAAACAGGATGTGCATCTCTTGCACTCGATCGGAGACCAACTTGGCACTGCTATTGAACAGGCACAACTGCAGGAGCGGCTCAGAAAAGCCCGCGAGAGGTTGCGCAAACTCGCACGACAAAACCTCGTGGCAGAGGAAGACGAACGGAGAAGGATCGCACGCGAGTTACACGATGAGACCAGCCAATCACTGTCGGGCATAGCACTTCAGTTAGAAGCGCTGATAGAAAAGGCTGCTAGCACTGATAATCAAGATGCTGAATTGGTCACCGCCCTGAAGAAAGTCCAAGCGTTGACGGTACAGGTACATAAGGAAGTAAGCAGGGTTATCTCCAACCTGCGCCCGGCTTTGTTAGATACGGTAGGACTCGTCGCCGCTGTTCGCCAGCACGCCAAGAACAGGCTTGAGCCCTTGGGCATCAACGTAACCATAGAGGTCAAAGGGGCTGAAGTACGGTTGCCACCCGATGTAGAGGCCGCGCTCTTCCGAGTTGTCCAGGGAGTCATCGGCAACATTGCCGAGCATTCTAAAGCGAAGAATGCGTCCATAGTGCTAGCATATCAACCTGGTGAATTCTCCCTGGGAGTTAGTGATGACGGACAAGGATTCGATGTCTCCAAAATCACCGACGTGGAGGAAAGTGGGCGAGGCCGCGGGCTATTCAGTATGAGAGAAAGGATCGGCTTCCTCGGTGGCACCAGCAGCCTGGAGTCAAAAATTGGAGTAGGAACTAGCGTCTGGGCCAAAATCCCAGTAGGTCAAGACATTGGATACGGCGAAAATAAGAGTACTGGTCACTGATGACCATGCAATAGTACGCGACGGCATTCGTGCCCTGCTTGCTCTCACGAGCGACATAGAAGCGGTGGGCGAAGCCACTGACGGAAGACAAGCATTGGACATGGTCAGGAAACTCATGCCCCATGTGGTGCTCATGGATATAGTCATGCCCATTATGGATGGACTTGAAGCAACACGTCGGATACACAAACAGTTCCCAGAGATAAAAGTGCTGGCGCTAACCCAATACACGGACAGAGAATATGTGCTCCCTGTTATCGAAGCGGGAGCCAGCGGTTTTGTCAGCAAGGCAGCTGCATCTTCAGAGCTCACCTTAGCTATTCGGTCCGTGTACAATGGAGATTCCTTCTTGTCCCCATCCATAGCCAGACTCCTGGTTGAAGACTATCGACAGATTGCGAGGGTAGGAAAAGAGAAGGACACCTTCGAAGAGCTGACTGATCGAGAGAGAGAAATACTGAAACTGCTGGCAGAAGGCCATTCCATCCCTGACATAGCCCAGATGCTGGTAATCAGCCCCAAGACTGTGGAAAGACATAAGACAAACCTGATGGCAAAGCTGGATATCCACAACCGCCTTGACCTATTTAAATATGCCCTGCGCAAGGGGATTATCGTCGTCTAGGGTTATTCTGCCATATTCTTCACCCTGCCACTTGATTAGCACACCCAGCCAATGGGCGCCATTGTCCTCACAAATGGAGGACTAACCCCGGGGAACTACACCGATATTCCCATGCTTTTTGGGGTGAACACCTCTATTGTTTGAGAAGACCGAGGACTTATACTTTCTAGTATCAGAAAAAAACTCGAAGAAACTTCCACTTGGCAAGGGGGTGAAGCATGCAAACTAACGTCAAGGTACTGCTGGTGGACGACGAACCCGACTTCGTTGCAGGTGTTCAATCAGAACTACAGGCGAAAGGCTGGCAGGTTCTTACTGCTGACAATAAGTCACAGGCAGAAGAAGTAGCCCGTCATGAAAAACCCGACCTGGTCATTCTGGGCACCATAGTCCCGCGTGGAGACGCCTTTCGGCTGCACCAGTGGCTGAAACAGAGCCCCGACTTCAAGGAGGTGCCTCTCATTGTAGTTGATGCCCCACCCGAAAAGCGCCTAGTTAAGGGGTGGCGCACCGATGAGGGCTTGAAGCTCGAAGCCGAACAATATCTGACCAAGCCAGTTGAGTCAGCTTCAATACTGGATTGGGCTGGCAAATTCCTCGATAAGACACTGAGAAAAATTAAGGTGCTCGTGGTGGATGACCACGCCGTTGTTAGGGAAGGAATTTGTGCCTTGTTGAAGCTGCAGAAGGACATGGAAGTAGTGGGCGAAGCTATCGATGGGCGAGATGCCATTGAGAAAGTGCAGCATCTTATCCCCAACGTAGCGGTAATGGATATAGTAATGCCGGTAATGAGCGGACTTGAAGCAACCAAACGGATAACCGAGGAATGGCCAGAGACAAAAGTCTTGATTCTAACCCAATATGACGAAGAGGAGAATATGTTCGTTGCCAAGCAGGTAGGAGCCTACGGCTTTGTTGCCAAAAATGCCGCCAGTTCCCACCTCTTGACTGGCGTAAGGACGGTAGGTCAAGGAAGGTACTTCCCCCGGTCTTTTGCCTACGTATCTGCCAACTGGCCGGAGGGTGTGGACAAGAATAAATAGTCCCCTTTGCAAAGCCTTGCCGTCACTTGCCAGGTTATGAAGGAGGATATTCGTTTGCAGCCGATAACTATAACTCTCGATGGCCGAGAAGTGAGTGGCCATCCGGGAATGACTATTCTGGAACTGGCAAAAGAATCAGGCGTAGATATACCCACTCTCTGTCACGACCCTCAATTGTCTACACTTGGGGCCTGCCGTGTCTGCTTAGTAGAAGATGAACGAAATGGTGCCTTGCTGGCATCGTGCGTGGTTCCCATAGCGCCGGGCATGGTAATCAACACTCTCTCGCCTCGGGTAATAGAGCGCCGCAAGACCATAGTCAAGCTGATGCTCGCCAGCCATCCCGATTCCTGTCTGATATGTGACAAAGGCAACCGTTGTCAACTGCGCCAAATTGCCTCCGATCTAGATATCGGATTGGTTGAGCTGCAGAGGATTCCTCAGATGGCTAACATCCAGGAAGTAAATCCTTTCCTCGAACGGGATTTGAGCAAATGCATACTATGCGCCAAATGTATCCGAGCTTGCCAAGAACTCGTCGTTGAAGGTGCTATCGATTACTTTGAGCGAGGATTCGCCGCCATACCAGCAACGCTGAACAATGTACCTCTGGAAGAGTCCGAGTGCACTTTCTGCGGAACTTGTGTAGCGCTATGCCCAACAGGAGCGCTAACTGAGAAACACAAAGCATACAGAGGAACAACCCAGAAGGTTGTCCAAACAACCTGTCCTTTCTGCGGCTGTGGCTGTACCGTCTGCCTAGAGGTCAAAGACAACCAGATAGCGCGAGTCGTGCCAGGTAGGGAAGGCCTGGTAAACAAAGGCACTCTCTGCGTAAGGGGAAGCTATGGCTGGGATTTCATTCATAGCCCGGATAGGTTACTAAAACCACTGGTCAAGAATGATGGTGATTTTGAGGAAGTGTCCTGGGAAAAGGCCTTAGAGGTGGTAACCACTCAATTACTGGGAATAAAGGATCAACATGGCGGCAGCAGCCTGGCCGTCCTGGGTTCGTCCAAGTGCACAAACGAAGAGAACTATCTTCTGCAGAGATTCGCCAGAACTCTTCTCGGCACTAACAACATCGACAACGGCAGCCGTTTGTACAACTCCGCCAGCCGTATCGGCCTTGGGTCCTCTATCGGTTTCTCTGGCACCACGAATTACCTTGGTGACCTGGAACAGTCCGACCTCATAATGGTTATCGGCGCCGACCCCAGTTCCTCGGCTCCTGCCGTCGCATATGCCATCAAGCGTGCTGTCAAACAACGGGGGGCCAAGCTGTTGTTGATAGATGCTCGGCAGACAAACCTTTCTTTGTTTGCGCACCTCTGGTTACGACCTGGGGTCGGTACTGATGTAGTCCTTATCAACGGTCTGGCCAAAGCAATTATCGACGAAGGCTTGCTGGACGAGGAATTCGTCACTAGAAGGACAGACAACTTCAAGGCTTTTAATGAAAGCCTCGAGCAGTATACCCTGGGGTATGTAGAGAAGTCCACCGGTGTTTCCAGTCAGGATATTCGTGCTGCCGCTACGCTGTACGCTACAGCAAGCCGGGCAGCGATCGTCTATGGCACAGGTATTACGCAGAACATGGCAGGAACACAGAGCGTCAAGGCCTTAGCAAACCTAGTATTGCTAACCGGAAACATTGCCCGTCGAGGAGGCGGTATCTACGCACTGCAGAGAGAAAACAACGCCCAAGGCGCCTGTGATATGGGTACACTGCCGAAATTCCTGCCAGGATACCAGAGCATAGCGGACGGCCGGGCAAGGAAACGGTTCGAGGAGCGATGGAGAACCAGCCTACCGGTCGAGGATGGGCTAACAGCCCTGGAGAGTGTACAACAGGCGAAACAGGGGAAAATCAAAGGGATGTACATCGTAGGGGAAAATCCTGCTTCTAGTTTTCCACACCCGAGCCTGGTCCGAAAAATCCTGAATTCCCTCAGTTTCCTGGTAGTCCAAGATATGTTTCTTACAGAAACGGCCAAACTGGCCGATGTAGTTCTGCCAGCGGCAAGCTTCGCTGAAAAAGACGGTACGTTCACCAATTTCGAAGGAAGGGTACAAAGGGTGCGGAGGGCAATCGCTCCTCTCGAGGAAAGCTTACCCGACTGGGACATAATATTGCGACTAGCAGACAAGATGGGGGCTCCGATGCCTTATGCTTCTCCCCGCCAAGTTCTGGACGAGTTAGTCGACTGTACTCAGCTATCCGGCTATAGCTTGTATGAAGGGGTGGATTATGTTGACTCAGAGGCCGGGAGTCTCTATCAGACTGAGCCGAGTAGTGACCGTGGAGTTGGGCGAATACACGGCGGTCAGTTCCCACAGGGCTTTGCCCGCTTCTGCCCCGTCGAATATGTTCCCCAAACGAAGGCCAACAAGGGTTATCCCTTTACTTTGTTGACTGGAAGTACACTCTATCATTTCGGCAGCGGCTCCAGAACCTCAAGGTCTTCCCGGTTAGGAGAATTCTGCCAGCGGGGTTATGTGCAAATGTGTGAGTCGGATGCCAGAAAACTCTCAATCACTGATGGCAACCAGGTCAAATTGGCTTCCCCCGCGGGTGAGGCTACTGCGGTCGCTAAGATCACCGATACACTGCGTGAGGGCATGCTCTTCATGCCAGTTTCGTTTCCAGAAAGTCCGGTAAATGAGCTGTTCGATATTGTCTTAGATCAAGAAACGAAAGCCCCCTCACTGAAAGCGTGCGCTGTAAAAGTGGAGAAAATTTCGGCTACTTGAGGAAAAATCGTGGCGCCGAGGATCATGCTCAGCAAAACGACAGCCAACAGATCCCCGGCTGCTTAAGGTCATGCGAGAAAAGAAAGGAGGGGCTTCATGAATGAAGCCAGGACAGTCACAAAAGCTGACCTGAAACGGATAAGCGCCATAGCATCTGAATACAGTCAACAGAAGTGGTCGATGATTCCATTGCTGCAGAGAATCCAAACTGACTTCGGCTATATCCCTCCCCAGTCTATACCCCTCATAGCCAGAAGCTTGGGGCTCTTCCCCAGTCAGATCCAAGGAGTAATCAGTTTCTATACCCAGTTGTACACTCAGCCACGGGGCAGAAAAGTAGTCAGAGTATGTAGAGGGACTGCCTGCCACGTACGGGGAGGGAAGACGATATTGAAGTTGGTTAAGCAGCACCTGGGCATAGAAGAAGGTGAGACCTCCGCTGACCTCGAATACACGCTGGAAACTGTGGCCTGTATCGGCGTCTGTGCTCTTGCCCCCAACATAGTCGTGGCCGACCAGGTCCACGGCCACATGAATCCTAAGAAGGTTGACCAATTGTTCAGGGATCGGGAAGGTGAAGAATAGCATGAAAGACCAGCGTACCGCCTTCGTTTGTCAGGGTACAGGGTGCATCTCGAGTGGTTCGGGCGCTGTTTACGAGGCGCTCAAGGAAGAAATAGCACGCCAGGGGATAAGTCTTGCCCAGGTAGATTTCACTGGCTGTCACGGTTTCTGCGAGCAGGGCCCCAACGTAGTCATTGAACCGGAAGGCATCTTCTATACCCATGTCCAGGCGGAGGATGCTCCGGAGATTATCACCTCTCACCTTCGAGACGGCAAGCCTGTAGAACGTCTTTTCTACCATGACCCGGTAACGGGTGAGGCCATCCCACGTTATTCGGAGATCAATTTCTACAAGAAACAGCAACGTGTCATCTTACGCAACTGCGGGCAAATCAACCCGGAAAAAATTGAGCATTATACCTCTCGTGGCGGTTATCGGGCACTGAGAAAGGCTCTTCTGATGACCCCCGAGCAGGTTATTGAAGAGGTTAAGAAAGCTGGCCTCCGTGGACGCGGTGGTGCTGGCTTCCCCACCGCCACCAAGTGGGAGTTTTGCCGGAACGCTGCTGGCCAAAAGAAATACGTAATCTGCAATGCCGATGAAGGTGACCCCGGTGCTTTTATGGACCGCTCCATTCTGGAAGCAGACCCACACGCGGTTGTTGAGGGGCTAACCATTGCCGGATATGCCATAGGTGCCAATGAAGGGTATATATATGTTCGTGCTGAGTACCCGTTAGCAGTAAATCGAGTTCGCACTGCCTTGGAACAAGCCCAGCAGAGGGGCTTCTCGGGCAAAGATATTTTGGGCTCAGGTTTCAATTTCGTGGTGCATATCAAGGAAGGTGCGGGGGCCTTCGTTTGCGGCGAAGAAACAGCCTTAATGGCTTCCATTGAGAGCAAGCGAGGCATGCCTCGCCCCCGTCCCCCCTTTCCCGCCCAATCAGGTCTGGAGGGAATGCCTAGCAATATCAATAATGTGAAGACACTGGCTTCCATTCCGGCCATCATCGACCGTGGGGCCGATTGGTTTGCTAGCATCGGTACTGAGAAGAGTAAAGGGACCGCTGTGTTTGCCCTAACGGGCAAGATTGCCAACAGTGGCTTGGTGGAGGTCCCTATGGGCACCTCGCTTTCCACTATCATCTTTGATGTCGGTGGCGGTATCCCGCGAGGCAAGAGGTTCAAGGCGGTGCAGACTGGTGGTCCTTCAGGTGGCTGCATCCCTGCACGGTTTCTCGATTCCCCCGTAGATTATGAAACACTGGCTCAACTAGGCTCCATTATGGGTTCTGGTGGCATGGTGGTACTGGACGACACCACCTGCATGGTGGACGTAGCTAAGTATTTCTTGAGCTTCACTCAAGCAGAGTCCTGTGGGAAGTGTGTCCCTTGCCGCCTGGGAACCAAGCAAATGCTGGAAATACTGAACAGGATCAGTCAGGGCAATGGGCGCGAAGAGGATATGGATACTCTGCTTAACATAGCCAGGACGGTTAAGGAATGTTCACTCTGCGGTTTGGGACAGACTTGCCCCAATCCTGTGCTCACTACCCTCAACTACTTCAGAGATGAATATGAGATTCATATAAGAGAGAAGAAATGCCCGGCGGCTGTTTGCGATGCTCTCATGGTATCACCATGCCAGCACACCTGCCCAGTGGGAATCAACATTCCCAGATATGTGGCTCAAATTGCCGATGGTGAATACCTCGAGGCCGTCGAAACCATCAGGGATCGTAATCCTTTCCCCGCTATTTGCGGACGCATCTGTCATCACCCGTGCGAGGGAAGATGCCGCCGCGGGGAACTGGATGAGCCGGTGGCAATCAGGGCGCTCAAGCGATTTGCGGCCGATTGGTATTTCGACCACATCGACGAATTGCCCGAACCGGAACCGTTTTCCCAAAGTCACAGCCAAAAAGTGGCGGTAGTTGGAGCGGGCCCCACAGGGTTGTCCTGTGCCTACTTCCTCGCTCAGATGGGCTATCCTGTGACGGTCTTTGAAGCCCTCCCCGTGTGCGGAGGTATGCTGTCCGTAGCCATACCTGACTTTCGATTGCCACGGGAGGTCATTGAAAAGGAGATAAACTATATCGCCAAACGGGGAGTGGAGATAAAATACAATACTCCGGTGAATGCTAATTTCACCATAGAAGACATCAAGAACAGCGGCTTCGAGGCTGTTTTCATCGCTGCGGGAGCCCAAAGGAGCCAGAACATTGGCATACCTGGAGAACTCGAAGATATCGAGGGTTTCTACTACGGTCTAAGATTTCTCAGGGATGTAAAGGTTGGTAAGCCCATAAAGATCGGACGCAGGGTCGCTGTGATCGGCGGTGGTAATGTGGCCCTTGACTCTTCTCGCACAGCCCTTCGCCTTGGAGCCGAAGAGGTGAATATCTTCTACCGCCGATCACGGGAGGAGATGCCCGTGACTGAGGTAGAGTATGACGAGACTCTAGCTGAAGGGGTCCAGGTCAACTTCCTCGTCAGTCCCACCCGTATAGTAAGTGATGCCTGGAAAGTGACCGGTTTACAGTGCGTCCACATGATACTGGGTGAACCTGACGCTAGCGGACGCCGTCGCCCAGTTCCTGTTCCCGGCTCGGAGTTCTTTTCACCCGCAGATACTGCCATTGCTGCAGTGGGGCAGGCTCCAGACCTGTCATTTCTGCCGGCCGATAGTGCTCTGGAGCGCACTCGCTGGGAAAGGCTGGCGGTTGACGAGAACAGACTGGCTACCAATGTTGCTGGGGTCTTTGCCGGTGGGGACTTCGTGTCCGGGCCGGGCATGGTGATAGAAGCCATTGCCGCAGGCAGGAGAGGAGCCATTGCCATAGACAAATACCTGCGGGGCGACACATCGCGAGTTCAGATGTATGACCTGAAGCCAGCCGTCATTGAAGAAGAAAGCACAGCGGGGGAAGAAGAAAGCTGGGAACCACAATTCAGGCCGGAAACACCCCATCTCCCTCTGCAGGAGAGGAAGGGCAGCTTCAAGGAGATAGAGTTGGCCTTCTCTGAAGAGAAGGCAAGGCAGGAGGCAAAGCGTTGCCTAAGGTGCGACCTGGAGAAATGAACACAAGCGATCACTGGATTTCGTTATTTTTCACCACGGGAGGTCAGGCATGAAATCTATTACGAAGCAGAAACCTTTTGAGGAAATACAACAGCAGCTAGACGGACTTGACCGAGTCTATATTACAGGTTGTGGCACGTGCGCCACAATGACTAAGACCGGCGGACGGGAAGAGGTCCTGCAAATGAGGGAGCGCCTACAGGAACTGGGCAAGTTGGTTACTGGCTGGACAGTCATTCCTACCGCTTGCGATGAGATGACCGAGGTAGCGGCTAAAGAGAACAATGGGGCCATTGAAAATGCCAGCTGTATCCTGGTCATGTCTTGTGCCTTGGGAGTACATAAACTGAGTACCTATGTTGATAAGCCAGTCATCCCAGCCCTGGATACCCTTTTCATAGGTGTAGAGGATAGTCCGGGACATTTCCAAGAGGTTTGTGCCCAGTGTGGCCAGTGCATCCTGGGGCAGACCGCTGGCATCTGTCCCTTGACCGCATGTCACAAAGGTTTGTTGAACGGCCCATGCGGTGGCACCAACAACGGAAAGTGTGAAGTGGACAAGGAGAAGGATTGTGCCTGGACCCTCATATATCAACGACTAGAACAACAAGGCCGACTCGATTTGATGCGACAGTATTATGCCCCTAGAGATTACAATGTGGCCCCTAGACCACGAATCACCATGATCACATGAAGGAGGAGCTATGGCCCCGAGTTTCAGGGAAGTTCTTAAATCTGACAAATTTGTTGTAACCAGCGAAATTGGTCCACCTAAAGGGACGAATATTGAGAAGATGCTTCACCATATTGATCTTCTCAAGGATAAGGTAGATGCGCTGAATGTCACCGACCACCAGAGTTCAGTGATGCGCTTTCCTTCTATTGGTGGCTGCCTGGCTATCAAGGAGCAGGGCGGTGAGCCAATACTACAGGTGACTTGTCGTGACCGTAATCGCCTTTCCCTTCAAGCCGAGTTTCTCTTCGCATCGACCAGGGGCATAAGCAATGTCCTTTGTCTAACTGGAGATGCCGTCGTAGTTGGCGATCACAAGGAGGCCAAGGGCGTTTTCGACCTCGATTCAACACAGTTGCTCAGAACGATTCGGCAGATGGAGACCGGCAAAGACATGGGGGGGAATGACCTGGATGGTGCCGTCGAGTTCTGCGCCGGCGCCATAGTTACACCAGAAGCGAGCCCAATCGAGCCTCAGTTAATCAAGTTTGAAAAGAAGGTAGAGGCCGGTGCCGAATTCTTCCAGACCCAGGCCATATACGACCTGGAGAAATTTGCCAAGTTTATGGAATATGCACGCCAATTCCCGGTCAAGATACTGGCCGGCATCATTTTGCTTGTGTCGGCGAGAATGGCCACGTACATGACCGAAAATGTCCCGGGGGTCTCTGTACCTCAGAATCTGATTGATGAACTAGCCAGTGCCCCCAAAGGCGAGGCGATCAACAAGGGGATAGAGATCGCCGGCCGGATGATTGCTACTCTGGAAAAGGAATCCATGTGCGATGGAGTCCACGTTATGGCCATTGGCCGGGAAGAAGTGGTTCCAGATATCTTGAAGGCGGCCGGACTGACTGCCTAGCCATGTTGCAGATCTGGGTTTCCACCCCTTACACCTCGCAGCTGAGCCATACGGCTCACCGTCTCGAGCCAGGCAATCTCGTTGTCTGAGTAGATATCGGGGTGAGAGGATTTGAACCTCCGACCACCTGAACCCCATTCAGGTGCGCTACCAGGCTGCGCTACACCCCGT
>CAYSBO010000008.1:0-1056 GCA_964429285.1 uncultured Dehalococcoidales bacterium
ACGATTATGGGGATGAGGTGGTTCACCGAAATAATATGGTGATAGTATGAAAGGCAACAAAAATGTGAGAAGTGACGGCGAAAGGGGTGATGAGGGAGACGGTACCATCATCCAGGTTCGGCTATTCAGGGCGGACAGAGGCAAAATCAGGTTTGAAGGCAAAAAGGAGAACGAACCATGCAATCGGCTGTGAGGGAACTGGAACAAAAAGGGAAGGCAGCTAAGGCAGCTTCTAGGGATCTGGCGTTTCTTTCTACAGAGATCAAGAACAAGGCTTTGTTCGGTATTGCTGAGGCTCTTATCGATAACCTGGATGGAATCCTGGCTGCCAACAAAGTTGACTATGACGAAGCCAGAGCCTCGGGCATGAACGAGGCAATGCTGGACAGGCTTATGCTGTCGCCTTCACGTCTGGAGAGCATGGCTCAGGATGTGAAGGCCGTGGCGGCGTTGCCCGACCCCGTGGGCGAGATGTTTGACGTGCGAACTCTGCCCAACGGTTTACAGATAGGCAAGAAGCGGGTCCCTCTGGGAGTTATAGGGGCGATATATGAGAGCCGGCCTAACGTTACTATAGACATATCGAGCCTGTGCCTCAAGTCCGGCAACGCCGTGATCCTTCGTGGTGGCAAGGAGACTATGAATTCAAATACGGCCCTGGCCAGGGTGGCCGAGGAAGCCTGCGAGCGGGCCGGCGTGCCTCACGGTGCAATCCAACTGATTGAGTCCCCGGAGCGGACTCTGGTCAATCACATGTTAAGGATGAGGGGCGTCATTGACCTGATAATCCCGCGCGGCGGTGCCGGTTTGATAAAGCTGGTCTCGGAAAATACTGTTGTACCTGTGGTCACAGGTGGAATAGGTGTCTGCCATACGTATGTGGACAAGAGTGCCGACCTGGACAAGGCGGTAGCCATTGTCTACAACGCCAAGGTTCAGCGCCCCACCGTGTGTAATGCCCTGGATTGCCTTCTAGTGCACAGTCAACTTGCCTCAGCTTACCTCCCAGTCATCGCCAGGGAGTGGACCACAGCCGGGGTAGAAATGCACTGCGAC